>CAYOYJ010000033.1:0-19185 GCA_964408155.1 uncultured Syntrophales bacterium | reverse complement strand
CCGCCGATAATGGTCAGAATTCCGGCAATACTCAGCAGGGAGACCGAGGCCGCCGCATTCGCCAAATAAAAGCCGACAATGCAGATCGGGACCAGCAATCCGGCAACGATCACGCCAAATCCGAACATCATGCTGAACTTGCCCGTGATCAGCATGCTCGCTGCCTGCTGCGCCGATTTCGTCATCCGCTTCACAACGGTCAACAGGATGAAAATCAGCAGCGTT
The DNA here is from genome assembly GCA_964408155.1 of uncultured Syntrophales bacterium. Taxonomy (GTDB): domain Bacteria; phylum Desulfobacterota; class Syntrophia; order Syntrophales; family JAAYKM01; genus JAAYKM01. The sequence goes on along the minus strand of CAYOYJ010000033.1, from coordinate 18,960 downwards.
GTGGCTGCCAGGGTCAGCAGAAACTGTCGGGTAAGGGCCGGATAGTCGAACTGATTCGCTGAAAGCGGAGCCAGCACCAGAAACAGGGCGTAACCCATGCAGAAAGAGTAGCTGATGATCAGCACCGGAATAATCGGGGAGTTCCAGAAACCTATGTTACGGGCTTCCGCAAACACGAAGCCCACATAGGCCATAATGAAGAAAGCCGCTATGGCCGTCAGAATCGACACCACACTGACCAGCATGGCATTTTCAGGCGTGGCCATCCCGGTTCGGAAGGCAATGTCCACCAACCCCAGGACAGCGAAGATGAAAATACTGTAGGCTCCCCGGCTGATCCAGGACGTGCCCGGTTTTCTCAGAACACCCATGGCTCGGAAGGGTTTGGAGGAAGCCAGCAGATGGGCTCCGTTTTTACAGACGACGACCAGCAGGTATCCCACGATCAAGCCGATCACATAATCAAATACCTGGGACAAAAGATAAAGCCCCGTACCAACCCCGCCCAGGTAGAAGGAGAGTACTTCGACTAACTTCCAGTCTGTCTGTACCCTATACTGTGAACCGATTTCCTGGCTTTCCGGAATAAGCCGCGTATAGGTCGGCAGCGCTTCAACACGTTTGGTTGCCTCATTCGATATCATGATCTACCTCCTATGGAAGATAATAAACCGACGGGTTTGTACCCAGTTCAGCGTGCATCTGGTACCCGCCCCGGGCCAGAATGAGTTTGGAAACTTCACTGTTTGGATCGTTCAGATCACCGAACTTCAGCGCTTCCGTCGGGCACGTCTTCACGCATGCCGGCTTCAGACCGGATGTCACCCGGTCAATACAGAAATCACATTTCCCGGCTGTTCCCTCTTTAGAAGCATTATCCCAGTACTTCTCAATCGGTGTAAACCCATTCGGAAAATAGGGCTCCACTTGCTCAAAAAAAGAAATCGCTTCGTAAGGACAAACCATGCGGCACACCCGCGCACCGTAACACTTTCCGGGATCATAAATCACAACCCCGTCGTCCCGCTTGGAAAAAACACCGGACGGACAATTGCGCACACAGGGCGGATCATCGCAGTGCATGCAATTTGTCGGTATGTAACTGCGCTTTATATTCGGATATTTACCGGTCACCTTTTCAAGAACTTTGCGATAAAAGATGCCCGGAGGCGTTCCATTTTTCATCTTACATGCCATGGTGCAGGACTGACACCCGATACATCGCTTCAAATCAATGGTCATTCCATATCTGATCACGGTTTACCTCCTATGCCTTGTATATTTTGACTCTGATGGCGGAGTCCAGCGAACTGTTCATCTTGTCCATGTTGTCCAGGTGCTGCCCGAAAAGCACGTTCCAGGACGGTCCTTCCTTCCTGCCGACCGGTTCGCCGTAAGCAAGCCGACCACCGACGCCCGAAACGCCGATGCAATCCAGATGAATACCTTCCGTCACGCATACCTTACCCTTAACCCGGTAACCATACTCCGACTCGATCCAAATCTCGTCTCCGTCACTGACGCCTTTTCTCTTGGCCTGATCCGGATGGATCATCACCCCGTAGATCCAGGGATAGGTGTGTCCAATTTCCAGAAGTAAAGGATTACTCATCGACCAGGAACCGCTGTGCACGGCCGTTTTGAAATTGACCACGTGGAGATCGTAATCCCCTTTCGGCTCAAAAGACCGACCCGGCGACCAATCCAGCAGCGGCTTGTAATCGTCCGTATCCCACTCCTTTTCCAACCCCATCTCCGTCACGACACGTTTGACATCCTCACCCGCATTGATCCAGTACTCCATGTAGATATTGTAGCGTCCCGGGACAAACGGACCGGGGTACTTCTCATCGACTTCCTTTTTCATCCTGAGGACCTGGGTGCCGCTTTTCTCGTAATAGTCGATCCCCACACCATGCCGATCCTTCATGAAGTGATCGTACATTTCCATACGGGTGTATTTCTTCTGAGGATCAAAAGCATTCTCCGGCTTCAGGGACCACAGGATGTTGCACCAGTTGAGCAGATCCGGCATCACGCCGACCCGGTCGTAGATTTCCAGCATGATATCCATCCAGTGCTTGATCTCCGGGTCAGGCGGCTGAACCATGGGACGCCGGAAAAACCAGTACCAGTCCTGTTCTCCTACACCCTGGAACTTAAAGGGCAGGTTGGCAAAGGGATCATATCGCTCCGCCCAGTGGGCGTTCGGCAACACCAGATCGGCCATTTCCGTCGCTTCGTTGATTTCCAAGGCAAATTGTATGACGAATTTAAATTTCTTGAACAGCTCCGCCATCAGGATGGGACTGATGTATCCGGCGATGGGGTTGGTGTGGGCCGTGATAAAAACTTCAATATCGTAATCCAGGCCGAATTTTTTCGGGTTCTCCATCGAGATGGGCCAGAAGTTGTCGCTGAATGAGTTCGCCGGGGTCAGGTCGAAAAGACCGTAAGTCATGGGCTTTTGGACCGGACGCGCCGGATAGGAATCGAAGGCGCCGAAATGCCAGTAAGTACCGTTCGGGGAGAGGTTGATCCCGTCGGGATCCGCCTGAATGCCCCAGCGCCTTTTGTAATTCGTACTGATTCCCAGGACCCCGCCGGGTACATTGACGCCCCCGGTAAGGACGTTGATCATCTCAATCGCGAAAATCGTGTGGTTGGAGTGGCGGTGATTGGCGGTACCCTTGCCGGTCAGGAGGCACGCCGGACGATAGGGCAGTTCCGTCCCGTCCACGACAGTCGTGCTGCCGATCTGTGCGGCTTCGCCGAATTCCTTCACAATGCGCCGAATCGTATCAACTGGAATCGTCGTCACCTGAGCCGTCTTCTCGACTGTGTATTTCTTGAAATGGTTGCTCATCAGTTCGAAAGCGGGATGGCATTTGACACCGTTGACCTCGTATTCGCCGGCCAGGGAAAGATCGGCCGATCCCTCGTCGAAAGGCACCGCCTTGTTCTTCTCCAGATCCCAGACCATGGGTTTGTTTGTTGTTTTTTCCCTGATGTAGTGCTGATCCGGTCCGATCAGGTAGGACCCATTTGTCTTCGTTTTGATGAAAGACTTGTCGATGAGGCCGTATTCATTAATCATCAGATTAAGGAAACACAGGCCCAGCATGCCGTCGGTCCCCGGCTTGATGGGGATCCACTCATCGGCCTTCCCGGCGCAGGGGGTGCATACCGGATCGATGACGACCATCTTCATGCCCCTGGCCCGGGCATCCGCCAGTTTCTTTGCCGAGTTGACGGGCAGGGCATCCAGGATATGTCCGGCCTGGGTTCCCCAGAGCAGCAGGTAGTTGCACTTCTCATAATCGGCTTCCCTGAAGAAGCTCAGATGCCACTGGTAGCACACATTGTGGTACCAGCCGCACCAGGTCGCCCCTCCGAAATAGAACTGCGCTCCGAATCCCAGCATCAGAGGACCGGCCATATCCAGGTTCGGATAATCGAACGAGTTGAGACACAGCTTGAGGGAGTTCTCTTCCCGGATTTTTTTCAACCGCGGGACGATCAGGTCATAGGCCTCATCCCAGGAGATCTCCTTCCATTTCGGATCGACGCCTATCCCTTTTTCGGGATTCGTCCGCACCATCGGCCTCAGAACCCGGTTGGGGTTATTGACCCCGAAAGGAGTGGATTGGCTTTTGACACAGATTCTGCCGTAGCAAGGCGCAGATTCCGGATCCCCCTCCACCCTGAGCAGAACGTTATCCTTTGAATAGCCAATGAGCCCGGTGTCTGCCCCCTGACACATGTTACACACCGATTTTACCTGTTTCACACCACTTTGATCAGCCAATGTCGTATCTCCTTTCTTTGTCTGGATTTCCAGTTGTGTTGGAAAATGTTAAGTTTGCTTCCAACGGCGCTTTAATTCAAAAGCGCTGCTGCAATCAGTCTTTTGGTAATTATGTACCAATAGTACAGTAGATTAAGATTAAAGCCAGACTTGATAATTCGGTAACAAATGGGTATGCCTTCTACCCATTTTTCAGTGTGGACAGGTAGGTTCTCAGATTGGTTCCGTGACTCCGGATACCGAGTTTCTTACGCATATTACGGCGGTGCGTTTCAATCGTACGTGGTGACAGGCCGAGCATTTCCGAGACTTCCTTGCTTGATTTTCCCTGCTTGACCAGATTTGCGATTTGAATTTCGGATGGGGTCAGACCCGCGTACTGATTGGATAAATGACTGGGGAAAGAGGAAATGACATCCTTCAGGTTGGCCAGAATCACGTTTATATAGGAGGCCTGCAGGGAATTTAGACCGGTTTTTTTCAGTTTATCGAAATAGGGAAAGATTAAGTCCTCGATATTAAACAAGACATTCTCCTCCATGGCTTTTTTGTCCGTTTCGATCCGCTTCAGCAGAACCCGCAAGGCAACGTTGGCTTCCTCGAGACTTTTTGTTTTTTCCGCCAGTTGTTCCTCCCTTTCCTTCAGTTCAGTCAGTGCCTTTTTGCGACCGCTGATATCACTGAAGAAATAGAAGTAAAACTTCTCGTTATTGATTTCAAGAAAGTTCTGGCTGACCTCGATATCGATCAGTCTCCCATTCTTCCGTCGGCATGATCTTTCAAACCGCTCGTTGAAACGGGAGTTTCTCAACTTGCTGTATTCCTTGGCGGCTGACTTGAGAATGCGCCCATCAATATCCCTGAGATTCATTTTCACCAGTTCCTGGTGATCGTATCCTGTAATTCTTGAGGCAGCCAGATTCGCTTCCTTAATATTACCCTTGGTATCAGCAATAAAAAAGCCATTCAAAGCCGTCTGCAGGATGAGCTGATTCCGGAGTATTTCTTCTTCAAGCGCCTTCATGGCCTGTTTTTCCCTGGTGATGTCCACCGTACAGACCACGACCTTTTCCCTTTTCCCGAGTTTGGGAAGATAAATAATCTTCACCAGAACATTGATTTTTCGGTCATCGAGAGTCTGGTTGACATTTTCACCCTCAAATGTTTCCTTCCCTTCCGCAAATGCCGTCAGCTCTTCGCGGAAGACGGACATGGACTCAGGAACCAGGGTTCTCCCCAGGGCGCCGATCATTTCCTCACGGGTTTTCGCGCCGTAAAGCGAAACGGTGGCATCATTGAGCGTCACGATTTTTATTAACTGCTGCGCTTTATCCAGAAAATCCGGATGCTCGTCAAAATAACGGCGAAAATCGCAGATCCCCTGCACCCGGAGATCATCAAAAGCCGCCTCCAGACCGGTTACATCCTCTTCGCGGATTGAAACCGGGGCATAGTCGAAGATCTTGCGGTATCGCTCCTCGCTGGTTTGCAGTGCCGCCTCCGCGATCCGCATTGCGGTCAACTGTTCTTCCAGGTTTTCGATATGGGTTTTCAACAGTTCTTCACGCTGCTCAAACATGACTGTTTCTCCCGTACCCAAGAAAATGTGGATTCCTCTGATTGCATAAAAACATGAACATATGGTTACTTTTACCAAATAATTCAATTAATTAACATATATTTATTTTTGGCAATTTGAATCGCTTTACCATCAAGCGGTCCGATTGCTGAAAGGGGATGCAGGCGGTGGTCATTTCCCCGTCGACATCCCCTTTCGAATGGAACATGAACAAACAGTCGATTAGAAAGGAATGATAATTCTCGCCGCGACCTTCTGCCCCTCGGGATTGTTTTTAACCTTGTCTTCCCAATAGGCCCTCAGACTGAATACGATCCCCTTGGGAGACAGGTACCAGACAGCGGGACCGACGGCGAATTTTCTCATTTCCGAATCCTTGATATCATCCCCCTTGAATTCATCTTCATTAAGTTGGATGCCGTAGTATCCGGCGATACCCACCTGCAGATTGGGGCTGATGAAGTCGACCGTCTTCATGATCTCGTAGTTGAAGTGATAAAGCATACCGCCTTTCATCTCTCCTTCCACGCCGTCGAGCATGTAATCGTCATTCTTGAAATTGTAGGTGAAATGCTGACGGGTCCCGATATTGATGCCGTAGGGCAGTTGGAGCGTCAGGGCCAGAAAGGGTTCCAGGGTCCAGGCATTGTAGCCGGGGTTGAGGGCTTTTTTCTTGTCGTAGCTACCGATTGGGGCGTAGATGTCGAAGTCGAAGTACCAGTGCAGCCGGCTGTTGGGACCGAACGGAACAATACCCCCGATATAGGGGCCAAAGCACAAATCGCCCAGCACGTCATTGTTCTCGAAGTCGCTGATGCCCAGGCGATCCCCCCAAGGTGCTCCGGGGGTATCAAAATACCCGTCCGCAGAGTAGTTGATGAACGGGAGTAAAGCCTGCCAGCCCCACGTCAGACCGGCGATTTTTGACTCGGCCACATAGATCAACTGGGGCGTATAGACCAGCACATCGATATCGTAGTCCCCTTTAATTTTTTTCCCATCACCATCCATGAGCTTGTTTGCCGCATAATAAATCATGTAATTGCTCATGTACAGTCCGGGTGGCGGGATCGGCGCATCCATAATCGTCGTATTGCCCCAGTTCAGGGCGGGATTCTGCCTGTCCGCCGAGGCGACATTCGCGCTCAAAATCAGCGCCATGATGATCAGAGAAGTCATAAACAACCTACGAAGCCGCTCCCCCCTTCCGCGCTTTCTCTCGGTTAAAATCATAGACCTTCCTCCTTGTAATGAATTTTGCGTGCATGATGCGACTAAACCGATAAGACGACAAGACTGGTTCGTTTGGTAAGGATTGGGTATCCCCCATACCGACTAACAGCAATTCGTGATCGGCAAATCATGCTTGGCTTGCCGTCTGGGCGTGGCATCATCCACCTCACGAAATGCGTTGCACTCACGGTCAATTGATGAGATTTAAAGTGATCTGCATGAATGATTCAATACCATCCCGGAAGGAGAGAGCAGACATGAAGGCTTCGGATTTGTTTGTCAGTCAGTTGGAGGAAGAAGGGGTGCGTTACATCTTCGGTCTGCCGGGAGAAGAGAACCTGGACCTGCTGGAATCGCTTCGCCGCTCTTCCATCCAACTCATCATCACGCGTCACGAACAGGCAGCGGCCTTCATGGCGGCGACCTATGGGCGGCTAACGGGCAGGGCAGGGGTCTGCCTGTCGACTCTGGGGCCGGGAGCAACCAATCTGGTCACAGGAATCGCCCACAGTCAATTGATTGGGGCGCCGCTGGTTGCCGTTTCGGGACAGAAGGCATTACGTCACAACCGGCAGGGAAAATTTCAGCACATCGATATTGTTTCTCTCATGAAACCGATTACCAAGGACGCCGTCTCTATTGCCGATGCCGACATGATTCCCACCGTCATTCGGGACGCCTTTAAAACGGCTGAACAGGAGCGGCCGGGGGCCTTTCATATCGAACTGCCGGAAGACGTCGCCTCCGAACAGGCCGGCGCCCCTGTCCAGAGACGCCATGAGATACGCCGCCCTTCGCCGGACGCATTGCTCCTGGATCGGGCGGCCGACATGATCCGGCAGGCTCAAAGGCCTCTGACTTTCATTGCCGGCGGCGCAAACCGCCAGCTGATTTCCCGGGCCCTGTATGACTTTACGAATGCCACAGGTATTTACGTCGTCCACACCCAGATGGGAAAAGGCATCATTCCCGATGATTGCGCGACCAGCCTCTTCGCCACGGGCATTCATATGCACGATTACGTTCATTGCGGTATGGACCGGGCCGATCTGATCATCACCATCGGCTACCGAACGGTGGAGTACCCGCCCTTTATCTGGAACGAGTTTCTGAACAAGACCATCATCAATATCGACTTCACCCCATCGGATACGGACCCCAATTTCAATCCCGATCTCGAAATCACCGGCGACATCGCAACGACAATCCGAGAGTTAAGGGAAAGGATTCCGGAAAAGAGGGTGTTCCCGGTATTCGCCGGAACACGGGATATTGTCCGGAGCAAAATCGACGCCGCCATTCCGGATACCTATCCTCTCCACCCCCAGGCGGTGGTCCGTAAAGTCCGGGAAACGCTCGGCAGGGATGATATTCTGACGCTGGACAACGGCATTTACAAACTCTGGTTCAGCCGCCTGTATCCCGCCTATGAACCGAACACCCTACTGCTGGATAACGCCCTGGCGACCATGGGAGCGGGACTGCCGACAGCCATGGCGGCCAAGCTCCTGCTGCCGGAGAAACGGGTTCTCGCCGTCTGTGGCGATGGGGGATTCATGATGAATGCCCAAGAGCTGGAGACCATGCAGCGCTGTGGACTCCCCGTGGTGGCGCTGATCCTGAACGACAACGCCTATGGTTTTGTCAAATGGAAACAGCAGAAGAAAGGATTTCCCTCCTTTGCCATGGACTACGGAAACCCCGATTTTATTAAATACGCGGAGAGTTTCGGTATTCCCGGATACCGGATCCAAGCCGGTGAAAATTTGGCGATCTTGCTGGAGGAGGCTTTCTCTTCAGGGAAACCGGCGGTCATCGAGTGCCCCATCGATTATTCGGCCAACTACGATGTTTTCTCGGTGGAGTTGGACCACCTGGTCTGTGAAATCTGATGTTTATCCTGAAGGTTAAAAATGTAACAAATTTAACCTTATATCTATATTTTCAGTGAAATGTATGTTATGAGCATCAACGTTTGATCGTAAATAGGGGTTCATCAGCAGAAAGGATAAGATTCCTGACCTTGCAGATTAATCGCTTCACACTTTCCTTCACCGGCGACGACGCTCATCTGGAAGGAGATTTCCTGGGCAACTATCTGGAAAAATCGACCCCGGTTTTTCGGATCGCACTGCTCTTGGGCATGTTCCTCTATGCCATGTTCGCACTGCTCGACGCCGCCCTCTTCCCGGAAGCGAAGGAAAAACTCTGGTTCATCCGCTTTGCCATCGTCTGCCCCCTCGGCTTAGCAGCTTTTGTCTTTTCGTACTCTCCACTTTTTGCCCGATACTGGCGTTTAACCATCTCGCTGGCCGTCATGGTTGCAGGTCTGGGGATCATCGCCATGATGTACGTCGTGCCCCCGCCGCAGAATTTTTCTTCCTACGCCGGGTTGATCCTGGTTTTGTTTTACAGCTATACCGTACCCCGGGCGCTCTTTTTATGGTCATCGATTACGGGCTGGCTGTTAATATGCTGCTATGAACTCTTTGTTTTGTTCATCCTCGACACCCCGCTGCCGATCCTGTTCAATAACAATCTGTTTTTTGTCGGAGCCAACCTGATCGGCATGAGCGCCAATTATTTCATGGAATATTCAGCCCGAAACAACTACTGGCTCATGCAACGTCTCGAAAAAGAAAAAGAGACCGTTGGCCTGATCAACAGCGACCTGCACGAGAAAAATCTGGCACTCGCGGAAGCGCTCGAAAATGTAAAAACCCTCAGTGGGTTCATTCCCATCTGTATGCACTGCAAAAAAATCCGTGACGACGAGGGATACTGGAATCAACTGGAGAGCTATCTCATCACCCATTCGGATGCGCAATTGAGTCACTGCCTCTGTCCTCAATGCCTGAAGGAACTCTATCCGGAAATATATGAGGAAATCGCCGAAACGGGTTTTTCAACAGAAGCTTCCGAAAAACACCGTTTCATCAGAGACCGCGCTTCCGGCGCATAAATGATTGAGGAAAACGTTTCACGGCAAAGTGCTTCCGATAAGCCCCGTCTCATGCATGGTTGCCTTTCATGTCACGCAGTCCCATTATTCCAATGTATGCCATGGTCAGAGAATCGGCAAAAGGCGTCGTTCCGGCGAGGCCGGCCGTTTTTTTGAGGTCTGCCAGGGTATCAATATCATGCCAGGGGGGAAGGATATAAACTTGTAATTTCTGCTCCCGGAGTCGTTTTAATTGCTGCACAAAAATATCCGGCGCACCACAGGGGAGACAATCAAGCAAAAGGGGCGAGAAAATCCCCCTTCGGAATCCGATCAGGTAATACCCGCCGTCGCAGGCGGGACCTAAAACGGCGTCATGATTTGCAAGGGCCATGAAGGCTTCCTCAATAAATTCTGCCGGGAGATCCGGCGCATCGCTGCCGATCATAATTATTTCCTGGAACGCCTCGGCAAAAAGCTCGAGAAAAACATGCCCCATGCGCTCGCCCAGGTCACAACCCCGTTGCGGCACGAGTTCATATTTCTCTCCCACAACCGCCGACATTTCTTCATTTCGCTCCCAGGGATGGAGCGCCACGCGGAAAGTCCAGTCCGGAGAGGGCATGGTCTGCACCAGGTCCAGAATAAACCGTCTGTACAATTCCGCAGCGTGAGCCGCACCGATTCCCGCTGCAAGCCGGGTCTTGACCTGGCCCGGTGCGGGGTATTTGGTCATCATGACCAGGCACCGTTTCATGGTCCCGTCATGTTCGGATCGATTCATGGGAAACCTCATGACTATCGGCAAATAGACGCCTTTTAGCAGAACGTTACCGCATCAGGAGCATCCAGACCAAAACCAGCAGAAGAGAAGGCAAGAGATTGCCCACCCGGATCCGGATGATGTTCAAGAGATTCAGGCCAATCCCCACAATCAAAATGCCGCCCGTGGCGATAATGGCATTCAGCACTTGGGGGTCTTTCAGAAACAGCAGGTATGACGCCGACAGCGTAATGCCTCCTTGGACCAGAAGCACGGACAATGCGGAGAAAGCTACGCCGATCCCATAGAGGGAGGCAAAGGCAATGGAAGCGATACCGTCCAGCATGGCTTTCAGCAAAAGCGTCGAGGCGTCGCCGGAGACGCCGTCCTGAATAGAGCCCACGATGGTCATCGGGCCGGTCAGGTAAAGGATTGAGGTGGTGACGAAACCCTGGACGAAGGTTGAAGAATGGGAACCAAAACTTTTCTTTAGTCTTTCCCCGCCTTTTTCGACCCACTTTTCAACATTAATCCATTCGCCAAGGATACCGCCACAAAGGAGGCAGCCGACGGTCAGCAGGGCATCGCTGCCGGAAACAGCCATGCGGACGCCGATCAGGATCGTGGCCAACCCAAGGGCATGGGTCATGATCGTCCGGAAACGTTCAGGAGCAAATTTCCCCACAGTGAAACCAAGGGTGCTGCCGATCAGGATGGTACCGCAATTTACAAAAGTCCCTGTCATTAAATTGATGTTCCTTTCCGGATAAACATTTTGGGTTGTTTGAAATCTTTTGGAAATCGGTTATGGATCAAACCGTAACAGGCGTTCCGGTTTGATCCCCAGATTGTAAAGGATCATGATCATTCGATTCCGCAACGTGTTACAGAGGAGCCCGTTTCTGTCCCAGCACCGCGAGGATGTCAAAACAGCCTCGGCCAGAAGGACGATCCGGTCACCCCGTTTCCGTATGCGCCGCATCAAGTCCACATCCTCCAGGATAGGAATTTCACGGTACCCGCCGATCCTTCGAAAATAATCTCGCCGGATAAAAATGCCTTGGTCACCGTAAGGGATCCGGGTCAAACGGACTCGCAAAGCGGTCAGCCGTTCAACAACACGAAAGAAAAACGGATCAGCGTTGATCCCCAGGGAAAAGGCGCCGGCGGCAAAGGCGCCGTTTCTCATAATTGAAATGATCCGGGAAAACGCATTCTGTGGAAGCAACGTATCGGCATGGAGAAACAGGAGAATATCGCCCCGTGCCGCCTGTGCACCCGCATTCATCTGACGGCCGCGCCCCTTCCCCGAATGGATCCTGATAACGGCGCCATCGTCTATGGCGGAAAGGGTATTGCCGTCAGAATGGCCATCCACAACAATAATTTCCCAACCGATCCCTCCCTGTATCGATCGGAGGTGCCGGATGACCTGATTGATCGCTTCCCCCTCCTGATAAACAGGGATAATCGTAGAGATTACAGGCCCCATCGATGGCGATCTTTTGCGAATTTTATACGAATTTTATTGCCATTTTCCATGAAACCTCATAAACTATGTCCACTTTTTTTTCAAACCCCTTTTTCATTTGCGCCGCAATCACTCAAACTGAAGGGGGGCTTCTTCTCCCCCGGGAAAGGGAATCGAGCCATGATGAAAGACCCCATCGGCATTCTGATTTACGGTTATAACCGGGAAGACGCGTTCCGGATCAGAGCTACCCTTGACCGGGCGTTAAATGATTCCATCTTCGTCATCAGCGCCTCCGGGAAAGAAGACATGCTGATCGCGGATATTCTTGACAATGGACCGGAAGATTTTTACGAGGACCGGCAAGATAAGATCATCATGTTTCTCGCGTTCAACAAGGAGCAGGTTGATGCGGTCTTGAACGATTTTCCCTCGCCGGATATTACGCGACCCATCTTCTGCGGTCTGACCGTCCAGAATATTCAATGGATGATGAACCGTCTGATTGAACATCTTAAGCAGGAACACCGACAGTGGACACGGGGCAAACTGTCTGTCAAAGAGGAACCATAGGCCATGGCGCGCGTTGAACTGGACCTGCCGGAGAAATTCATGTTCGGAACGGAAGTCCCCGTCCGGATCAGCGACATCAACTACGGAAACCACCTGGGGAATGATGCAGTCCTGTCACTGCTGCACGAAGCCCGCCTCCAATTTTTCAAGCAGTACGGCTTCAAGGAATCCGATATCGGCGGCTCAGGGATCATTATGGTCGATTCCGTCGTCATGTATCTTTCCCAGGCGTTCTACGGAGATGTCCTGCTGATTGAGGTCACCGTTGCGGATCTGAACAAATACGGCTTCGATCTCCTTTACCGGATGACCAATACCCAGACCGAAAAGGAAGTGGTCCGGGCCAAAACCGGCATGCTCTGCTTCGACTACACGCGAAACCGGGTGGTATCGGTTCCCCAGGCCTTCAAGGACGCCATATCAAATCGCATCCCCCTCCCTTGAAACAGCCTTGACCATTGTCCCGCACGGGGTCATAAACCAAGGGTTGCTACAGAGGAGAAACCAGTCTGTATGAAAGGAGGAGCAGGCAATGGATATTGACACCTTCATGGAATTGGCCAAGGCCCGGAAAAGCGTAAGGGTGTTCAAAAAGGATCCCGTCCCCGAGGACATGCTGCAAAAAATCGCCGCGGCGGCTTCCCTGGCTCCGACGGGCAACAACACGCAACCCATGGAAATTGTCGTCGTCCGGAATAAGGCCCTCATTCACGAAATCGAAACCATCATCGGCGAGTTCTTTCTGCCGCCCATGACGCAGCGCTTCGACACCCCGGCCATGTTCGTGATCCTGGGCGATCCCCGTTTCTGCGCCGGGTATCCAGAAGGTTTCGTCCGGGAGGGCATTCTCCATTCCAGTCTCTGCCTGGCCATCGAAAACATGTTCCTGGCCATGGCGGCATTGGGACTGGGCAGCGTATGGAAGGAAGTACCCCCGTCGGCCGCCGTCCGGATCAAGGCGCTTCTGAAAATTCCCCCGGTGTTCGTCCTGAAAACCATCCTGCCGGTGGGTTTTCCCGGAAAAGGATACCGTGAAAAGAGGCCGAAACGGACCATTCCACTCCATCTGGACCATTATCACACCGGGAAATTCAAAAGCACCGAGGAGATTGAAGCCCTGATGAAAAAATACTGCCGTGTCAAGGAACTCGGCAAGGTGAGGGCGCTGTAGATACCCCAACCCACAGGAGAAACCGAATAACATCCATGGACGACACCCGGGCCTTTCAACTGATCGATGAAATCGACGCCAAACTAACGGAACTCACCCGAAATCAATTTCTCAACCCCGAAATCTTCGCCGTTCTGGATAATGTGGAGGCGGACCGCCGGGCCATCGACGCGGCCCGGGGCAAAATCGGCGAGACCCTCTGGCTCCGGCTGCAGGATATCGCCGGATCCGTTTATGCCGGGAACATAAGGCGAGGCGAGGTAGCGAGCTTTTACGACGTGGTCTCCCGACTGGGCACACACCAGACCAAAGTCATGATCATGCAGCTCGGCTTCCACCAGTCCGCGAACCGGGACCCGGAAGCGGAGCGCCTTTTCGCCCGGAGTTTTGCCACCTCCGTCATGGCCGGCATTTTGGCCTGGCAGATGGGATTTCGGGAAAATTCCGCCCAGCGGGCGGAACTGGGGGGACTGTTTCTGGAAATCGGGCGGCAGATGATGACGTCGTACAAAAAGACGATTGCCCCCGGCTCAGGGGAAATCGACGACGCCTTCATCGACACCTATCACCCCTACTTGGCCGCTAAAATTGTCAAGCGATTTACCCTGCCGGATTATCTGCAGACCATCGTTTTGGCCCAGACGATGATCCTGGAAGAAAACGCCGTCTCCCTCCCCGGTGTGGTTTACCTGGCCCGGGACATGGTCCGGGCGAGTTTCCTGAAGTACGGCAACCGCCTCGTCCTGCGCTGCCAGACCCCACGCCCCGGCACCGACGTGAGCCGCACCCTGGAGGCGATCATCCGGGACAAGTTCCACGCCGCCGGTCTGGACCAGTACCTGATTATCCTGCGGGTACCCCGGATTCATGAGTTGTAGGTTGTTTGTTTAAGGCTGTACGGTAAGGTATGAAAAGGCGGATTTCTTAAAAAACCAGGGAGATGTCCCTGGGTTTTCCGATATTCTCAACAGGGGTGAAGGCGGCTATTTTTTTGTTTAGCCCCCTCACCTTTTCCCCCTTTCCGAAGAGAAGAGGAAAAAGGTGAGGGCTTGCATTTCTATTCAGAAAACCGAACGTCTTATTACTGTACCTTTTTGATTGCTTTTACCTTCGTCGCTTCTATCTTCGGACCGACGTCGATCGTAATGGTTTTACCGCTGTCAGTACTCCCGCCTTCAGGCTTAACCGTCACTTCGAATTTTCCGGTCACTGCCGGACTCGAACCCGTCAAAGTGAGCTGATAAGTCTGTCCGGCCGGTATGCTCTTGTTGATCGAATAGGTGTTGTTCGCTACTGCACAGGTAGGACCGCCGCTCTTCACAACGCAGCTCACCACATATTTGAGATTGGCGCTGCTGTTTGCCTGTCCCTTATTTTTGAAGTTAACAATCAGATCGACCGTATTGCCCGGCTTGGTCGGCACAGGTTTATAGGAGACGCTGTCCACAATAACCACAGGTATTTTTACCGTCATAGGCGCAGCAATCGTGCCTTGAGCCTTTGTCCCCTCCGCACCCATGATTTTCACCTGGCCTGTTGCCATCTTCGTGGATATCGATTTCTTCTTCATGGCAATCATAGCCGCATTACCTTTCAACAGCTTTTGGGAATCATAGGTCGGCTGTCCGATCCAGAAATACTTCCACGCGGACCACCAGGTTTCATTAGAGAGCTTGACCTGCACACGGTAGTGTCCCGGCTTACCGGCGAAGAATCCCGGTTCCACGGCAACAGTGAGAGGAAAAGAGGTCGACCATGTCTCAGAAGGGCCCGTAAAGGGAAACCAGTCATAGGTGCCTGGTTGGATGTGTATATCCCCCTGCCACTCAGGAAGTTCCTGCGCGCGCTGCCAAACCATCAGCACTTTTTGTGATGTGGCAGGCAGATTTTGGAGCGTGAGGGTAAAAGAGGCGGTATGTTCCCCGATGATTTGGTTGTTAGTGGGAGTCGTGATCTTCAGGCTCGAATAACCGCCGGGTGTTCCATAGGGGTCCCAATCGGCGAGAGGATCAGGAGCGTCTTTATTTTTATCCCAATTGTGTAGAGCCATAAAAAGATCTCCCGGCATATATCGTACGGAGAGTGGGTAGGGAGGGTCGAGCGTGA
Organism: uncultured Syntrophales bacterium; assembly: GCA_964408155.1. Classification (GTDB taxonomy): domain Bacteria; phylum Desulfobacterota; class Syntrophia; order Syntrophales; family JAAYKM01; genus JAAYKM01. The sequence goes on along the minus strand of CAYOYJ010000033.1, from coordinate 3,315 downwards.
CAGACCTGCCGTTGATGGTAACTTTGTTGAAAATCGCTGCTTGACTCCAGCCTGCACAAGTTCCATGGGCCCAAGGATTTTTAGCACAAGTCATCCTTTCCTCAATAATGATCTGTCCATTGTGAGTGATCTTTTCATAGGTGGCGCCGTTATCATAATCGTACTCCCCATGGATCTTGACGGCCTGGAAAGTGACCCCTCCCCCACCCCATCCCGGCATATATTGCTGGAGGCATACGGCCGAACATTGATGGGTGAAGTCTACAGAGAAGGCTTTGCCGGGCTTGTACCAGTGCATGCCGTCAAATTTAAAGGCACCGTCATTACAGACATATCCCGGCGAGCATGTGTCTGTGCCCGTCTCATCCAGAGTCACGCCCTGGACCTGGACCGGAAGAGCAAATGCCAGCATTGCCAGAACCAGAACCATAGAATAACATTGGAATCGATTCATCTTTTTTCTCCTTTCTTTTTTCTGTCTCAATTAATTTCTTGGAATAGAAAAGTGGTTAACGTGAAAAAGCCGGGGTTCCGGGGACAACCTTCAGCCATCGCCGCATTGCATCCCCAAGCTGTTTATTGGTTATGAACTGATCTGACACCTTCCCTTCCCCGGCAGAATCGCTGAAGAAAATAGTGCAGTGAAAGCTGTTTTTGAAGATCTCGTGAAAATTATGGATAGCATCGGGGGGGTTGTCAAGAAAAAGTTGTGTGGATGGACCTTGGGTCAAAAGGCTGGTTCATATTGCATGATTCATGTTCGAGGTCATTCTTCTATGTTAAAAAAAGTCAAGCCTTCACATAGATGGTTGCTCTGAATCCTTCTCTTTGCTCAAGGATAAGCTCCCTGAAGAATCTAATCGTATCAGTATGTTAAAACCAAGATTCTTCGGCTGGCGCGTCAGAATGACATCGCTGTACAGCCAACATGTCCTGGGTAACAACATGAAGATTTCTCCCTGCGGTCGAAATAACAATCGGAGAGAACTGCTGTTCCATAAAACATTATGATTATGGCTAAATCTTATTTCACCGCCGGGGCGCTCAGGCGGAGGATCATCTCCATGGGGTCGGTCGTGGGAGCGTGACAGGCCTGATTGGCACAAATGTAAGCCGTCGCCTTTCCGCCGATCATCTCCATGTCCTGCACATAGGGAGCAAGTTGGGCCAGAAGCGGGTCGGACTTACCGGCAGGCCGGAACAGGACGGTCGCCCCGGGCAGGTAATGCCGGTTGATTGCCTCCAGCATGGCCCGGGTGTCCTCCCGACCCGGCACACCGGCAATGACCACTTCATAGGACGGTCCCTCCAGGAAATCGAGGGCAATCATGAATTGGGCAGAGCCTCCCGGCATCTGACGGATCGCCCCGGCAACGGATTTCAGCAGCCGGTCGGCCCGGTCTTCCAGGTCGTGGCGTCCCGTCATCTTTCCCAGGCGGATCAGGTTCAGGCAGGTCACGGCGTTGCCGGACGGGATCGCCCCATCGTAGAGTTCTTTCTGCCGCAGGAGGAGCTTTTCTCCGTCGGCGGGGGTGAAGTAGTAGGCGCCGTCCTCTTCGTCCCAGTAATACCTGGTTAAATCATCTGTCAGGGACAGGGCTGCTTCCAGCCAGTGGGGATCGAAAGTCGCCTCGTACAACTCGATCAAGCCCCAGACAAAAAAGGCGTAATCGTCGAGACTGGCCGGCATGGCGGCCTCGCCGTCGCGCCAGCGGTGCAGGAGCCGCCCGTTTTTTTGCCGTAGGTTTCCCAGGACAAAGCGGGCCGCCGCCGTTGCCGCATCGAGATAGGCCCCTTTTCCGAAAACCCGACCGCCCCGGGCCAGGGCGGCAATCATGAGACCATTCCAGTCGGTGGTAATCTTGTCGTCACGATGGGGATGGATACGTTTTCCCCGGTGCCTGAACAGTTCCCCCGCAATAGCCGTCGCCTTTTGCCGAAGGTCGGCTTCCGTCATTTTCAGTTTGACCGCCAGATCGGCCAGGTTGTGCTGACGGTGCAGGATGTTGCTGCCCGTAAAGCCGCCCTTTAACTCATCTGTGTAATTTCCCTGGGGCTCGACGGCAAAGTAGTGGGCAATGAGCTTCACATCTTCCGGCAGGAGCATTTCCTCCAGTTCCCGCTGACGCCCGAGGTAAAACTTCCCCTCCTCCCCTTCACTGTCCGCGTCCTCGGCGGAGCAAAAACCACCCCGGGGACCGGTCAAGTCACGCAGGACGTAGGCAAAAATCCGCTCCGCGATTTCCCGGAAAAAGGCGTTGCCGGTCACCTGAAAAGCCTCGGTATAGGCCAAGGCCAGAAGGGCCTGGTCGTAGAGCATCTTCTCGAAATGGGGCACAAGCCACCGGGGATCGGTGCTGTAACGGTGAAACCCGCCGCCCAGATGGTCGTGAATGCCCCCCGCCGCCATGGCGGAAAGGGTCTTTTCCACCATCCGGATAGTTTTGGGATTGCCACTGCGGCGGCCGTAACGGAGCAGAAACAGAAGCTGGTGCGGCATGGGGAATTTGGGGGCGGTGCCGAACCCACCGAAAATCTCATCGAATTGACCCGCCAGGTGGTTGAAGGTCTGGTCCTGAATATCCCGCGGCAACTCTCCCTCGGAGGAGACATGCCAGATGTGCTGCAGAGAGGACATGATCTCTGTGGCGGACTGGCGGAAGCGTTCGGCATGTCCCTGCCAGGCCTCGGCGATACGGGACACGAGATCCACCAGGCCGATACTGTTATAACGGCTGGTCTTCGGAATGTACGTCGCCGCGAAAAACGGCTCCTTCTCCGGCGTAAGGAAAAGGGTCAGGGGCCAGCCCCCCTGCCCGGTCAGCATCTGGCAGGCGGCCATGTACACCTTGTCGATATCCGGCCGTTCTTCCCGGTCCACTTTCACGCAGACGAACGTTTCGTTCAAAAGCGCCGCCACGGCTTCATCTTCAAAGGATTCATGGGCCATGACATGGCACCAGTGGCAGGTGGAATAACCGATGGACAGAAAGACCGGTTTGTTCTCTTTTTTGGCTGCCTCAAAGGCCTCCTCCCCCCAGGGGTACCAGTCCACAGGGTTGTCGGCGTGCTGGAGAAGATAGGGGCTCTTTTCCCGGCTGAGCCGGTTTTTCTTCGGTGCTGCGTTCATATCACGGTTACCTTTTTAAGGATTGAATCAGTTTTTCAATGCCCTGCTGTAAATCCCCGGCGAAGTGGAACCGGATCACCCGTCGGCCCTTGGACGCCAGAGCCTGGGCGTCGCCCCGGGCCCGGGCAATCTCGAGGGCACCGCATGTCCGTGAGGAATGCCCGCCGGTCATTTCATCCGGACTG
>CAYOYJ010000032.1:0-19189 GCA_964408155.1 uncultured Syntrophales bacterium | reverse complement strand
CCCGAGTCTGTCCTATACTTTCCCCCTGTGTAACGAAGCCCGGCGGGAAATGGATTATTTCAGCATGACCGGTAAAGATCATCACTTCCTTTATGGTGGCATTAGCTTCAGCTACAGTTTTTGAATAACCGAACTACACATGGATAATACAGAAAGGGTAATTAATGACCATTCGTAAAAAGATAACCCTCATCATTGCACTGACAATGCTCCTGCTCTCTCTTTCCCTGTATGCTGTCCTTGATTGTGTCGTAATAAAAGGCTTTTCCCAGATAGAAAGGCAAGACCTCGTTCAAAATGTCACAAGGGTACTTGAAGCTGTAAATGCCACCCTCGAAGGAATCAAGAACACGCACATGACATGGAGCCAATGGGACGATGCCTACGCCTTCGTAAAAGAACCGAACCGGCTGTTCATTGAATCCAACCTGGGTGCATCCGCCTTCACAGGCATGAAACTTAATTTTATTATTTTTACGGACCTGCAGGGGAAAATCATCTATCAGCAAGGATATGATTTTCATAACGACCGGGAAATTCCCGTGCCGACATCCTTTCTTGGTTTGCTAAAAAAAAACAACCTGCTCATTGAACACAAGAATATTAAAAGTGCGGTCAAAGGCATCCTCAATCTTCAGGAGGCGCCTCTTTTAGTTGTATCGGCGCCTATTACCAATTCCAATGTCAACGCGGATGCCGCGGGGGTGCTGATCTTTGCCAAGTACTTCGATAAAGACCAGATAAAAGCTTTGTCTGAAACAACCCATTTAAAACTTTCTTTTTCACCAATCATGGAGGACGCTAAAGACTCGAACATTCATGTTCAGGTGCAAAACAGCAAAACTATTTCCGGATCGACCGTCATACCGGATATTTACGGAAATCCGGCCCTGTCGTTACGCGTGGACATGGATAGACCGATTTACCATCAGGGACAGGTCACCATAAGGTATCTCCTGGCGGCCTTGGTCATCATGGGCTTTGTTTCCTGCATCGGCATTCTTTTTTTCCTGGATAGATTTGTTCTCTCCAACGTCATACCTTTATTCAACAGCGTGATGCGGGGAGCAGAAGAAGTCTCTTCCGCCTCTACACTGGTGGCGGAAGTCAGCCAATCTATGGCGGCCGGTGCATCCAATCAGGCTAATGCCGTGACCAGCACCCAATCCTCCCTGGAAAGCGTATCGGCCAAAACAGCTCAGAATGCGCAATATGCACGGGAGGTCCATCAGATGATGGCAAATGAGGCCGGCACCAACATCGTGGCAATCACGCAAAAGATGAAAAGCATGGGAGAAGGAATGAATGCCTCGGTTGAGGCCAGTGAGGAAACGGCAAAGGTTGTTAAGACTATAGATGAAATAGCATTTCAAACCAACCTTCTGGCCCTTAATGCGGCGGTTGAAGCGGCAAGAGCGGGAGAAGCCGGCGCGGGGTTTGCGGTGGTGGCGGATGAAGTCCGACATTTGGCCCTGCAGGCGGCTGAATCCGCAAAAACAACCCAATTACTCATCAGTGGGGAGATGCAAAAAATTAAGGATTCGACCGTCATTTATTCCCAAGTCTCCGAAGTGATTGAAGAGAACTCCAGAATCATCACCCGGGTCAATGGCCTGATGGCAAACATTGCAGAAGCGTCCAGGGAACAAGCCCAGGAAGTTAATGAGATCAATCGGTCCATGGAACAGATATCCCGGGTGATCCGGGAAACGGCATCCAACGCGGAAGCCTCGGCATCAGCGGCCGAGGAGATGAATGCCCAGGCAAAACAAATGGAGGAATCGATAAAAGGACTGCTGACAATGATCAATGGCGGCCGAAAAAAATCCTGACCGCGCGAAACACAACCGACGGAAGGGGAAGACCGTTCCTTGTTCATTTGGCTATAGAGAACGGATTGATCAACAAGATTCGTCTTTCTTAACGCAAACCGGACAGCGGTGTTTTCCATGTTCTGACGGCATAAGCCGGGACGCCATGGTCATTTCGCCGCAGATATCGCAGGGAAGTGATGGCGAAAGGGTCGCATAGGGCGGCATGACGGGCGCCGCAACCTCTTCCGTGTCGTAGAGATCAGAAAAGGGTAACTGAAGCAAATCCACAGCTTTAAGGTATTTCTGGCGCTGCAGTTCTTCCGGTGCGGCGGTTCCGCCGTTCACCTTTTCTTCCAGTGTCCTGTACTCCTCCGGTTCTTTTCCCTGGTAGGCATAGGCCTTCCGGCGGATGAAACGCAGGGCCCGACCGGATTTCCGGTCGAAGACGGTAAAAGCGTTTTTTCCATAATTCTGCAGGATCAGGTTTCCCTTGCCGATAGTTGTCCCCAACAGGACCTGAAAGGCATCGACAGCGCATGAGTCGTTCTCGGAAATGACTATCGTTTCCTCGTCCATCGCCCGAGATAAGGCCAGCCGTTCCATCGCCTCCCCGGCCACCCGATAACCGTAAACCAGACCGGGACAGAGGTGACCGTGGAAAGCGACACAGGTCTGCAGATCTGCTCTTCCGGCATAAATATCCGCCTGTTGTTCTTGATCGATCACCGTGCGTGTCCTCCTTTCCTGACCACCATTGTCACACGCATTTTGCTTCTTTTTAAAAGGAAAAAGGGAGGGAAAGCCGAAACTTTCCCTCCCTTGCCGTTTAACCATTACAACTTTTCACCGGAAATCCGCATGCCGTAGAAGGACCGGTACACGAAAATACAGGCAATGACAAAGAACACCGCCGCAAGACCCAGCTTCAAATTGGCATTGGTCATGGTCACGGCGATTTCCGTGGCCAGCAGGCCGAACAGGGTCGTGAATTTGATGACCGGGTTCATGGAGACCGAAGAGGTATCCTTGAAGGGATCGCCGACGGTGTCGCCGACAACGGTCGCCTCGTGCAGAGGCGTGTTCTTCTCCTTCAGATCGACTTCGACAATCTTCTTGGCGTTGTCCCAGCAGCCACCGGCGTTCGCCATGAAGATGGCCTGGAACAGACCGAAGAAGGCGATGCCGATCAGGTAACCGATGAAGAAGTAGGGATCGAAGAAGGACAGGGCCAGGGCCATGAAGAAAATGACGATGAAGATGTTGATCATTCCCTTCTGGGCGTAAATCGTACAGATCTTGACGACTTCCTTGCTGTCCTCGATCGACGCCGCTTTCTTGCTCAGATCAATGTTCTGCTTGATGTAAACCACCGCCCGGTAGGAACCAGTGACGACGGCCTGGGTGGAGGCGCCGGTGAACCAGTAAATAACGCAACCGCCGGCGATGAGACCGAGGACGATTTCCGGCTGCACCAGGGAGAGTTTCGCAATGACGTTACCGAAGAGCCGCTCGAGCAGGATGATGATACCGAAAACCATCGTGGTCGCACCGACAACGGCCGTGCCGATCAACACGGGCTTGGCCGTCGCCTTGAACGTGTTTCCGGCGCCGTCGGCGCTTTCCAGATAATGCTTGGAATGCTCGAAATCGGGATCGAAACCAAAGCCCTTCTTGATCTCCTGTTTCACGTTAGGAACGGACTCGATCATGGACAGCTCGTAAATAGACTGGGCGTTATCGGAAACCGGCCCGAAGCTGTCGACGGCAATCGTCACGGGCCCCATGCCCAGGAAACCGAAGGCCACCAGACCGAAGGCGAACACCGGCGCGGCAAAAACATACTCGGCCGGCATGAGGTTCATAACAGCCGGGTTCTTGGAAACCAGGTAGGCAATGAACATCAGGAACAGGATGGTCAGACCCTCCCAGAAGCAGGACATGTTACCGGCGACCATGCCGGAGAGAATGTTCAGAGACGGGCCGCCCTGACGGGAAGCGTTCACGACTTCTTCACAGTGACGGGATGTGGGGCTCGTGAAGACCTTGGTGAACTCAGGAATCAAGGCGCCGGCGATGGTACCGCAACTGATGATGATGGCCAGGGCCCACCAGAGGGATCCGTACTTGACCGGATCGAGATCCGCCAGCAGGGCGTGGCTGGCGGCAAAGGTAACAAGGATCGACACGATCGAGGTGATCCAGACCAGGTTGGTCAGGGGGTGCTCGAAGTTGAATTCCTTCTTGCTGCCAAACAGAGCACCGCTCAGGACGTTATTCGCGAAGTAGGACACCAGGGATGTGATGATCATGAGGATACGCATGGCGAAGATCCAGACGACCAGCTTGCCGCCCATTTCCGGATTGTCTGCCAGGGCCAGGGCCAGGAAAGCGATGAGGGCAACGCCCGTCACGCCGTAAGTTTCGAAACCGTCCGCCGAAGGCCCGACGCTGTCACCGGCGTTGTCACCCGTACAGTCGGCGATGACACCGGGGTTTTTCGGGTCGTCTTCCGGAAGATGGAAGACGATCTTCATGAGGTCCGAACCGATGTCGGCGATCTTCGTGAAGATACCGCCGCAGATACGCAGCGCGCTGGCGCCCAGGGATTCGCCGATGGCGAAGCCGATGAAACAGGGGCCGGCGAGTTCGCCCAGGTAGGCCAGAATGATGATCATGAAGAAGAGTTCAACGCTGACCAGGAGCAGACCGACGCTCATGCCGGAACGCAGACAGATGCTCAGCATGCTGAGCGGATTGGCGGTCAAAGAGGCGAAAGCCGCGCGGGAGTTCGCCACCGTGTTAATCCGGATACCGAACCAGGCCACGCCGTAGGAACCCAGGATACCGAGGACGGAGCACGCGAGAATGATGCCCACTTCCGCCATCGGCATGTGCGAGAGAACGGAGAAATAGTAAATCATACAAATGGCGATCAAAACCCAGAGACCCGCCAGGAACTTGCCCTGCTGAATAATGTAGGTCTTGCAGGTTTCCCAGATCGTATTGGACACGTCCAGCATGGCCTTGTGGGCCGGCAGATTCTTGGTCTGAATGTACTGCATCAAACCGAACGCCAAACCGATCACGCAGATTACCAGACCCCAGTTGAGAATGGTCAAACCGCCGAGGGTCCCGCCCATGAATGCAACCTGGGAGAGATCCGGCAGTTTGATGTCCGCCTCGCCGGCAATGGCGAGGGGCGCCATCATCAGAACTGCGATGATGGCGGTAAAGAGAATGGACAACAAACGACGATTACCTTTAAACATCTCCTAACCTCCTCGTATTAATGTTTTATAGTACTCCTGCTATGATACTGACTCATTGCCTTTTGCATGTCGTCCGTCAAGACGACTTTGATTGCCCCGCATGTCCGCTCGAGAATTTCCGGAAGGATCTTCTCTTCCTCTTTAGAAAAAGGCTGCAGGACGTAATGCTCGGGAGCCATCCGTTCGCATGGTCTACCGATCCCCAGACGAACCCGCTTAAAGCCGGAATCGCCTAGATGATCTTCTATGGACATCAATCCTCGATGTCCGCCATGACCGCCACCCTCCTTTAGCCGAATCGTTGCAAAGGGCAAATCCAAGTCGTCATGAACCACCATAACATCGCTCAGTTCAATTCTAAAAAACCCGGCCAGTTGCTGTACCGCGATGCCGCTTAAATTCATAAAGATCTGTGGCTTTGCCAGCAGAACAGGAATACCTTCTATCTTTCCCTTACCCCAATGGGCCTCAAAATCTTTCCTGTCCAGATCGATTCCATAGAGACCCGCCAGTTTGTCAATGACCAGAAATCCGAAATTATGCCGGCTGTTTTGATAACGCGGGCCCGGATTTCCCAATCCAGCAATCAGCTTCACCCCCTATCTCCCCCATCAGGCCAAGCTTGAAACCCTTAACCGTCTTTCTTGCAGCCAACCGGGGTTTCTGACCCCGGCGCTCCGGTGTTAAATAGACGGCTTTCTCGCTGCGATCCGTCCCGTCTATTTTAAATAAACAGCGAACTGACGGAATCGTTGTAATAAATTCTTCTGACCGCCTCGCTCAAGAGACTCGCCACGGACAGGACTTTTATGCGCTTGCAGGCTTTTGCTCGATCGTGAAGCGGAATGGTATCCGTCACAATAACCTCCGTCAGATTGGACTCTTCTATCCGGTCGATCGCGGGGCCGGACAAAACCGGATGGGTGCAACACACGCAGACTTCCAATGCTCCCGCGGCTTCCAAAGCCTTGCCGGCCTGGACCACCGTTCCCGCCGTATCCACCATATCGTCCAGCAGAACAACCTTCTTCCCCTCGACATTACCGATAATATTCATCACCTGGGCTTCGTTCGGGCCTTCCCGGCGTTTGTCGATGATGGCCAGACTCGATCCCAGCCGCGACCCAAAAGCCCGCGCCCGTTCCACACCACCCGTATCGGGAGAAACGATGACCATATTATCCTGGTAATTGTTACGCATGTATTCCAGCAGAACGGGGGTGGCAAAAAGATTGTCCACGGGAATATCAAAAAAACCCTGAATCTGTCCGGCATGGAGATCCATCGCCAGGACCCGGTCGGCACCCGCCGTATGGATCAGATCGGCGACGAGCTTTGCGGAAATCGGCGCCCGGGGGGCGACTTTACGGTCCTGACGTCCGTAACCGTAATAAGGGATCACAGCGGTAATCCGGTCGGCAGAGGCCCGTTTCATGGCGTCGATCATGATGAGGAGTTCCATGAGGGTGACATTGACGGGGGGACAGGTGGGTTGGACGATAAAGACGTCCATACCCCGGACATTTTCGTTGATCTCCACTCGGGTTTCGCCGTCACTGAAAGTCGTGACATTGGCCTTTCCCAGGGGTACGCCCAGATACCGGCATATTTTCTCCGCCAGGACGATATTGGCGTTACCGGAGAATATTCTCATTCGTTCGAGCATGGAATTCTCTTTCAACAAAAAAGGTATATGGCTGGGGCGGGAGGATTCGAACCTCCGAATGCAAGAACCAAAATCTTGTGTCTTACCGCTTGACGACGCCCCAAAACGGTCTTCCGTTCATGCAGGAAAAGCTTCCCGGGGGCTCACAAGGAGCAGGCGGCCGCGACAAACCGGTTTTCGTTCTCTTTCAGGACGTCTACTGCCTGCAGCGCTTCACGCTCCCGGTCGAAGATCCCGTACACCGTAGGTCCGCTTCCCGACATCAATGCTCCCCGGGCACCCAGCCCCATCAGGCGATTCTTGAGTTCTTGCAGCACAGGGTAGCGGGCGAGGGAGACCTTTTCCAAATCATTATGCAGACCTTCTACTACATCGGTTATCGTAGAAAATCGGGGGATGCTATAATTTATTGGTTGGTTTGTCAACGTTAAATTAAGTCCCTGATAGACACGCGCCGTAGAGAGCTCGAAACGTGGATTGACGAGAACAAACCACAGGGATGGCAGGTCAGCAGCGGGTTCCAGGAGGTCCCCGATCCCGAAGGCCCAGGCCCGATCGGCGTAGATGAAAAACGGCACATCGGCCCCGAGGCGGGCGCCGATTTTCATCAGTTCGTCGCGGGAAAGATTGAGGTGCAGCATATCATTCAGGGTGATCAGGGTCGTGGCGGCGTTGGAACTGCCGCCGCCCAGTCCCGCACCTATCGGAATGGCTTTATGAAGAACAATTTCAATCCCGGCCCGGCAACCGGTTGCAGCAAAAAGGGCCTTAACGGCCCTGTATACAATATTATCCTCTCTTGCCAATTGGGGGTAGCCGGGACATCGGATGACGATATCTTCTCCACAATGGGAAAACACCATGGTATCCCAGAGGCTGATTTTCTGCATCAGGGTGGCGATATCATGGTATCCGTCCGGCCGTTTTCGGAGTACCCGGAGATGGAGATTGACCTTGGCCGGAGAAAAAACCTCAATCATGGCGCGCCTTTTTCCTTTATAAAGCGCATCCTCAATTCATAAAGAGCTTCTTCCAGAAGTTGTTTTTCCTGCTCGTCGAGGTTTCCCCGGGTCTTCTCATATATAATATTAAGGATGTCGATCGTCTGTTTGGCGGCCGCCAGATTTTTTTCGCGTTTCTGGGTGTAGGGATCGGGAATGTCGCCGAAATGGTACATGGCCGTTGTACTCAGGGAAATGATGAAGCCGATGAAATCGACCTCCGGGTAGGAGTCTTCCGCCGGTTTTTTCTTCTCGCCGTCCGGACCCGGTCCGCTCTCTTCTTTAAAAAGTTCTTCCGCAAGCCCTTCCGGTGACGGCGTCGCCGTATCTTCCGGCCGGACATTTCCCTCTTCGTCAAAATATCTTTTATCCCGGACGACAAACCCCTTCTCCTGTTTTTCTTCAGCCATGCGAACCCCCACCTTCTCTTTTTAATAAATCAACCGCCCGGCAAAAAACGGGCGGTTGATGATCATCGGATCAAATTACCCCTTGCTTCCATGGGTCGCCAAGGGGCGATTCTTTTACCGCCCGGGCATCATCCTCTTCAGTCGGGCGATTCTTTCCTCCACCGGCGGATGGGTGCTGAAGAGGTTCATCAGCGCGCGGCCCGAAAGCGGATTAACGATAAACATGTGGGCCGTCTGAGGATTCGCCTCCATGGGAATCTGACGGGAGGCCAGGGAAATCTTCTCCAGGGCGCCGGCCAGACCGTAGGGTTTACCCGAAATTTTCGCGCCGCCCGCATCGGCCATGTACTCCCTGGACCGCGAAATGGCCATCTGAATAATCGTCGCCGCCAGCGGTGCCAGAATCGCCATGACGATCAGGCCGATCATGTTACCGCCACCGCCCTCGCCATCATCATCCCGACCACCCAAACCACCAAAGATAGCCGCCCACTGGGCCATGTTGGCCAGCATGACGATTGCGCCGGCAATCGTCGCCGCGATGGAACCGATCAGCATATCCTTGTTTCTGATATGGGTCAGTTCATGGGCCATGACGCCCTCCAACTCGTCCCGGTTGAGGATCCGCAGAATCCCCTCCGTCGCGGCGACCACGGCGTGGTTTTCGTTTCGCCCCGTCGCAAACGCATTAGGCGTATCCTGGGGAATAATGTACACCCTGGGCATAGGCATGGAAGCCTTCATGGCCAGGTTCTTCACCAGCCGGTAAAATTCCGGCGCCTGGGTCTCCGTCACCTCCTGGGCGTTGTACATCCGCAGAACAATCTTGTCGGAAAACCAGTAACTGCCGAAGTTCATGATCATGGCGAAGACAAACGCAATGACCACGCCCGTCTGGCCGCCGAAATACCCGCCAATCAACATCAGCAGGCCCGTCAGAGCACCCAGCAAAAAAACGGTCCTCAATGTATTCATATATTTACACTCCTTATTTTATTGCTTCTTAAAAACGATCGTTTTCTGCTTATCGAGATCGATCAAGATGTTATCGCCTTCCTTGAAAGTCCCATCCAGAATTTTCAGGGCCAGATGATCCAGGATGAGTTTCTGGAGGGCCCGCTTCAGAGGTCTCGCCCCGTAAGCAGGACTGTAACCTTCCTGCGCTATATAATGTTTCGCTTTCTCTGTCAATTCGATGACCAGCTTGCGCTCGTCGAGCCTTTTCTGAATCAGGGCGAGCTGGATGAGGATGATTCGGTCGATGTCCTCGATCTCCAAGGGGCGGAACGTAATGATGTCGTCGATCCGGTTCAGGAATTCCGGTTTGAAGGTTGCCCTCAGCGTATCCATGGTGCGCCGGCGTTTTTCCTGTTCGTCCAGCTTCTGGTCCTGAAGCCACTGACCTCCCACGTTGGAAGTCATAATGACGATCGTATTCTTAAAATCCACCGTTCGGCCATGGCCGTCGGTAAGACGACCGTCATCGAGAATCTGCAGCAGGATATTGAAGACGTCGGGATGAGCCTTTTCGATCTCATCGAACAGAAGGACCGCATAGGGTCGCCGCCGCACGGCTTCAGTCAAATGGCCTCCCTCGTCGTATCCCACATAACCCGGAGGTGCCCCGATCAGGCGGGCCACGGAATGCTTTTCCATGTATTCCGACATGTCGATGCGGATCATGGACTGCTCGTTGTCGAACATGAATTCGGCCAGAGCCCTGGCCAGTTCCGTTTTTCCCACACCCGTGGGACCGAGAAAGATAAACGACCCGATGGGCCGGTTGGGGTCCTGAAGACCGGAACGGGCTCTGCGGAGCGCGCTCGAGACGGCGGCAATGCCCTCATCCTGACCGATAACCCGCAGCTTCAGCCGCTCTTCCATATGGATCAGCTTGTTGACGTCGCTCTCCATCATCCGCGCCACGGGAATGCCGGTCCAGTTGGCCACCACTTCCGCCACGTCTTCCGCATCCACCTCTTCCTTGAGCATGGCGTTTTCTTTCTGCAATCCCTCCAGTTGCTCCTGGTCTTTCTCCAGTTCCCGGTTCAACTCCACCATCTTTCCATAGCGGATTTCCGCCGCCCGGGCCAGATTACCATCCCGCTGGGCGTTGAGTTCCTCCGTCCTGAGGGTTTCCATCTGCCCTTTGATCTGCTGGATTTTCTTGATGATCTCCTTTTCCGACAACCAGCGGAGCTTCATCCGGTTCATCGTTTCCTTTAACTCCGCCAGTTCCTGGTCGATCTTATCCCTTCGTTCCACCGACGTCGGGTCTGTCTCGTTTTTCAGAGACTGCCGTTCAATTTCCAGTTGGATAACCTTGCGGTCGATGACATCGATCTCCGCGGGCATGCTGTCCAGTTCGATTCTTAACCGGGATGCCGCCTCGTCGATCAAATCCACCGCCTTGTCCGGCAGAAACCGGTCGCTGATATAGCGGTTGGACAAGGTCGCTGCGGCGATGATCGCCACATCCTTGATCCTGACCCCGTGGTGCACTTCGTAGCGTTCCTTGAGACCCCGGAGAATCGCAATCGTGTCCTCCACCGTCGGTTCCTTGACCAGGATAGGCTGGAACCGGCGTTCCAGGGCCGGGTCTTTTTCGATATGCTTGCGGTACTCATTCAAGGTCGTGGCGCCGACGCAGCGCAGTTCGCCCCGGGCCAGTGCGGGCTTGAGCATGTTGGAGGCATCGACAGCCCCTTCCGCAGCCCCGGCCCCGACGACTGTGTGAATCTCATCGATGAAGAGAATGATTTCGCCCTCAGCGCTCGTCACTTCCTTCAGGACCGCCTTCAGGCGCTCCTCGAACTCACCGCGGTATTTGGCTCCGGCGATAAGCGATCCGATATCGAGCCCGATCACCCGCTTGTTTTTAAGATTCTCCGGCACATCACCGTTCACGATCCGCTGGGCCAGTCCTTCGACGATGGCGGTTTTACCGACGCCGGGTTCCCCGATTAAAACCGGGTTGTTCTTGGTCCGCCGGGATAGAACCTGCATGATCCGGCGGATTTCCTCATCCCGGCCGATCACCGGATCGAAGGCACCCTTCCTCGCCAGTTCATTGAAATCCTTGGCATAACGTTTGAGTGCCTGGTACTTTTCCTCCGGATTTGGGTCCGTAATCCGCTGGTTTCCACGGATGTCGAGGAGTACCTTGAAGATGCCGTCCTTGGTCACCCCGTTTTTCCGCAGGGCTTCAACGCCTTCCTTGTCTTCCGCCATGGCCACCAGGACATGTTCGGCGCTGACGTACTCGTCCCTCATCCGGGCGGCTTCCTGCGCGGCCCGGTCCAGCATCCGGTTCAGCCGGGGGCCCAGATAGACCTGTCCCGTTCCACCGCCGGATATTTTTGGCAGTTTGTCCAGCGATTTTTTCAATTCGTCTTCCACCCTCGCCGGATCAACACCCATTTTCTTGAGAATCTCCGCGACAATACCCTGCTCCTGCACCAGCAGCACCAAGAGCAGATGCTCCGCTTCGATGGCCTGCTGGCCGTACTGTCCGGCTATGCTCTGAGCCTCCTGAAGGCCCTCCTGTACTCTCAAAGTAAATTTGTCAAAACGCATCGCTTCCTCCTACTCTGTGGGCTTTTCGATCCGCACAAAGATGTTTCCGTTTTTGAATACACTGACCGTCCCCGTCGATTCGGAAATGACGACGGCCACGGCGTCGGTAATGCTCGTGATTCCCGCTGCCGCGATATGACGGCTCCCCAGTCCCTGAGGAAAATCCTTGCTCTCCAGGGCCGCACTCAGATGCCGCCCCGCCGTCACCACCACCCCGTTATTCTGGAGGACGAAGGCGCCGTCGATGGCGGACAGTTCCTTGATGGTTTCCTTGAGATCCGTATTTAAAATATTCCTTTCTTCTTCTCTGTATCCCATGAAGGGGTTGATGATCATCTGCCTGGACAACTGCATGACCTTTTCGTGGTCCCCCAGCACAAAAATCGTTCCGACCTTGCGGCCCTCCCGACCCTGCGCGGCCAGTTCCAAGGCAATCGTCAGGAGCGTCCCGAACACCTCCGGGTACCCGACTTCGGTGATATCGGAAATGTCCTCCGACGTCAGAATTTCGAATTCCTTCCCCACATCCAGGACAAACAGGCTGTCCAGATATTCGAAGCGCGGCACGCCGCTCAAACAGACGATGCGATCTCCTTTTGTGAAAAGCCCCATCACGATCCCCTTGGTGATGGCGATCTTCACCTGGCCGATTCGGGTCAGATTGACGTCCGGCACATCCAGAATCGTGGCGCACTCTTGATAATGGTCGGGCAACTCCTCGCCGCCCCGGGTGACAAGAATGATCTGAAAGCCTTCCATGCGCCCGATCAGGCGCTGGTCGGGCACCATGTCGGCGTACAGCAGTACGGCCTTCGCTTCGATGTTTTTTGCCATTTGAAAGGCAAACTCCAGCATCATCTTGTTCATTGCTTTCATGGGCGAGTCCATCCTCTTTCGTTATTTTGCCGTCATATTAAGCATTGCGCCAAAGGGTGTCAATGTTTGGTCAGCCCGGCCCCGCCCCGAAAAAAACGTTGACTAATCTCCAAAATTGGCTATCAAGGAAGTAGTAAACAAACGGTATCAACGGAGGATCGTTTTGAAATTACCGGCCGTAACCGGCACGCTTGAAATGTATATTGCTGAAATCAATCGGATTCCGCTTCTCACTCCGGAAGAGGAATTCCGCCTTGCCGTCAATCTGAAGAAATATAAGGGCTTTAAGGAAGCGGAAAAACTGGTCGTTTCCAATCTGCGCTTCGTCGTCAAGATTGCCTACGAGTACAAGAACTACAATGTAAAGCTGGCCGACCTGATCCAGGAAGGCAACATCGGCCTCATGCATGCCGTTAAAAAATTTGATCCCTATAAGGGTTACCGGCTGATCTCCTATGCCGTCTGGTGGATTCGCGCCTATATCCAGAATTTCATCATCCGTTCTTGGAGCATGGTCAAAATCGGCACCACCCAGGCTCAGCGAAAACTGTTCTTCAAACTGAACCGGGCCCGAAAAGAGTTGGAAACGCTGTCCGAAAAAAACCCGGAATTCAAGGAAATCGCCGATTCCTTAAATGTGAAGGAAATCGATGTGGAAGAGATGGGGCTTCGTCTTAGCAACCGGGACGTGTCGCTCAACGCGTACCTGAGCGACAACGAGGATACCACTTATCTGGATTTCTTAACCTATCAGGGAGACGACCAGGAAGCGGAATTGATCCGCAAAGAAGAGATGGAACTGGTCCAGAAGAACATTTCGGGCGCCCTGGCCAAGTTGAACGAACGGGAATCCTTTATCATTAAGCATCGGATCATGGCGGACGAACCGTTGACCCTGCAGGAAGTCGGCGATCACTACAATATCACCCGGGAACGGGCGAGGCAGATCGAAAAACAGGCGTTAAAGAAACTGCAGTTGGCTCTGCCTTGCCTGCAGGAGGAACGCCTCCTACTCAACTGAATACGCATCCGGCCGGGCCAGATTTTCAAAACTGGTGTATTTTTCCAGGAAAGCCAACTTGACCGTTCCTGTGGGCCCGTTGCGCTGCTTCCCGATGATGATTTCTGCAATACCCTTGTCCGGGTTGTCTTCCGCCTTGTTATAAACCTCATCCCGATAGATAAAGGCAATGACGTCCGCATCCTGTTCTATGGCGCCCGATTCCCGCAAATCCGCCATCTGGGGACGGCGGTTTGTCCGGTCTTCCACCTTGCGGTTCAACTGGGACAGGGCGATAATGGGAACGTTCAGTTCCTTGGCCAGCGCCTTCAATGATCGGCTGATTTCGGAGATTTCCTGCTCCCGTGATTCTTTGTAGACGCCGCCCTTCATGAGCTGGAGATAATCGAGAATGATCAGCCCCAAACCCTGATCCGCTTTCAACCGTCGAGACTTGGCCTTCATTTCGAGAACGGTAATCGCAGGGGAATCGTCAATAAATATAGCCGCTTCCGAAAGATCGCCGGAGGCCTTGACCAGCTTCGGCCAGTCTGTCTCCCCCAGAAATCCCTTGCGCAACCGCTGGGAATCGACCCGGGCCTCGGAGGCCAACATGCGGAAAACAAGCTGCTCCTTCGCCATTTCCAGGGAAAAAACGGCCACGGAAATACCCGATTTCAGGGCGGCATTCTGGGCAATGTTCAGGGCAAAAGCGGTTTTCCCCATACTTGGGCGGCCCGCAATGATGATCAGATCGGAATTCTGCAATCCCGAGGTGATTTCGTCGAGTTTATCGAATCCCGTCGGCACCCCGGTGATCAGTTCCTTCTTCTCCGCCAGTTTCTCGATCTTCCGAAAGCTGTCCTTGACGACTTCCTTCATCGTATAGAAGGACGGCCGGATTTTATTCTCCGATATCTCGAAGATCGCGCGCTCCGCTTCGTCCAGCACCGCATCGACATCGGTCCCGGCATTATAGGTCTTCTGCAGGATCTCCGTCGCCGTGGTGATCAGATTCCGGAGAATCGCCTTTTCTTTAATGATGCGGCAATAGTAGGCGATATTGGCCGCCGAGGGCACACTGTCCACCAGTGATGCCAGATAGGCCATGCCGCCGACCTGATCCAGTTGCTTACGATCCTTCAGGATACTGCTTAAGGTAATGAGATCGCTGGGCTCACCCCGTTCGGAAAGGTCCGTGATGGCGTTAAAAACCTTCCGGTGACCCTCGTTGTAGAAATCGGTGTCGGAAAGAATTTCTAAGACGGTGTTTAATGAGTGGTTATCAAGTAAAATCCCCCCCAGAACCGATTGCTCAGCTTCCATGTTCTGGGGGGGCACCTTAAAGATGGATGCCTCGACATCCGTTTTTGCGGGCATAATTGCAGAGACCTGACAATCAAAGCGATCCGTTAAGCGCCATGAAGGCGAAACCGGGAAAACTTTTTACGGCGTTATCCGGCGGCCCATGATGACGGATGGGATCAGTTTTCTGCGACGATCACGACTTTAATTTCGGCGGCGACGCCGGCGTTCAACTTAACCGTTACAGGGAACTCGCCCAACGCTTTGATGGGCTCATCCAAAACGATGTGCTTCCGGTCCACGGTAATTCCCTGAGCGGCCAAATTCTCTTCGATGTCCTTGCTGTTTACGGAACCGAACAATTTTTCCTGCTCACCGACTTTCCGGGCGATGGTGCAGACCGCCGCCGACAACCGGGCGGCAAACCCCTCCGCCTTTTTCTTTTCTCTATCCGCTTTCAGCAGAATCTGCTTCTTCTGCTGTTCAATCATGCGTATATTCCGGCTGTTGACTTCAGCGGCAAGCCCCTGAGGAATCAGATAATTCCGACCGTATCCATCGGCTACCTTGACCACATCTCCCGCTTTGCCAAGAGCGCTGACATCTTCTTTTAAAATGACCTGCATTGAAATCCTCCTGTACTTTCTGTAACGACCCCGGCCTAAACACCCCGGCAAGGGCAAGGGGGGACGCGGACCGAGCAAAAAGTTACCATTTGTCCCTTACTGCAATCCATCACCCGCCATCCTGTCGAACAGCGAAGCGCTTTCTTCGGACTTACTTGCCGTCTGCCACAACAAAGGGCAACAGTGCAATCGACCGGGCCCGCTTGATGGCAAGGGTAATCTCTCTCTGGTGTTTTGAGCAACTCCCCGTAATACGCCTGGGCATGATCTTTCCTCGCTCCGTCAGGAAATCGCGGAGCGACTGGGGATCCTTGTACTCGATTTTCAAATTGGAATCGGAACAAAACCGACAGAATTTCCTTCTGTGGAAAAATTTCTTCTGTGGTCTGGATGCGCCCTGAGGTCGGGGCTGGTAATTTCCGGGTGTCATTTTTCTTCCTCCTTTGTCTCCGGGCTTGCTTCCGGTGTTTCCGCCGCCACGGCCATGTCCGCAGCCGTTTTTTCGGCTCCCTCGGCCGGTTCTTTTGCCTTGGCAGCCGCTTCGATAATCGCTTCGACTTCCTCGGCGGTAATTTCTTCAGCGGTTTTGACGGTGAGGAATTTCAGAATCTTGTCGTCGATTTTAAGATTGCGCTCCACTTCATCGACGATGTGGCTGTCTCCGGCAAAATCGAACAGAACATAAAACCCCATGTTCTGCTTCTTGATGTCGTACGCCAGCTTTCTTTTGCCCCATTTTTCAATCTTGATGATCAACCCTTTGCGCTCCGTTACCATGGTCTGGTAACGTTCGACGATCTCGCTGATCTCACTGTCAGGGAGATTCGATAAAGCAATGAAAACAACATCGTACCTTCTCAACGACCTACCTCCTCTCGGCTCTGTAGCCCGATCACCAGGATCGAGCAAGGAGTCCTAAAAAAATTAGGGTATTTAAAAACGAACTGGTCTTTTATTATATGAATTCGCAGAAATCAAGCCTTTTTATGACACGCGCCCGGGACGATTTCTCCCTGCCCACCTCAAATGTACTGGAACCAGTAATCCTCGATAAAGCGGAAGTTCTGTTTGACTGCCTCCCGGCCGGCCAGGATATCCCCATGACCGCTCATGAGATATTCCACGTCAAGGTCTTTGATCTTGCGGATGCTCTCCTTCAGTCGGGGGCCGCTCCCTTCCGGAAGATCCGTCCGGCCGATCCCCTGGTTGAAAACGACATCCCCCGTGAAGAGGACCTTTTGCTCCGCCCAGTACAGGCAGACCGAACCCGGCGAGTGACCGGGCGTATCGTACACGTCCAAACCCACATCCCCCAAGGAGAGGCTCCCCTCCTTCAGGTACAGGTCCGGTGCGGGAATGTCGTAGTCTTCGCCCGCCCATTTCTTGATGAAGCGATACTCTTCCCCGCTCATGGCCAGAAGCGAGGGATGCTGCAAACGAAAGGCCGCCTCCAGGTGGTCCGGGTGCCCGTGGGTGACCAAGACATAATCGATTTGGGAAAGCGCCACGCCCAGTTGCTTCAGATTCTGTTCCACATGGCGGAACAGATGATCGTGCCCCGGATCGATGAGAATTTTCTTTTTCCGGTCGATAAAGTAGGTGTTGCAGTTATTTTCGCGAAAATCCTGCCAGACAAAGGCATAAAACCCTTCGAAAACTTTCATGAAACAATCCTCCCTCGCAATAATTTCCCTTTTAAGATTGTTGAATCTGTAAAAACCGAGGTTCCTTTCTCCCCGTCAAACAGGAAAACCTTAAACTTTATGAGGCGCTCAAAATTCTATCCCCAGCTTCAACTGGGGGCGAAAGAATTCGCCCAAAGCTTCGAGATCGTCCCTGCCGAAGGATCCGCGGAAAAAAATGGAACGGAAGTCCGGCAGGAAAAGATCATCACCGGCCTGCCGCTCTCTTCTCTTGTCATCCTTCTCAGGGTCGAGTCGGGACAGGGACATGCGGAAACCCAGCACATCCAGTTCATTCCAATTCCCGCTCTCCTGCGTTTTCCGCTCCTCCAGCGCAATGGAAAAGGGAGATACGGATTCAAAAACGGTTTGGCGAAGTACATCATCCGGTTCGGCCGCCTGTTGGGCCAGGATATCCGCCCGGAGGGACGGATTAACGGTAAAGAAACTTTTCCGAGCCGGGTGATGGTAATCTGCGCTGAAAACCGGCACGATAAGCACGATAAACATGAACGGGAGCACCATAAAAGCAGCCGGCAGAAGTCTGTATTGTTTCATGGACCATGCCCCCGTTACGGATTTCCGTTTTGCTCACCCAAGATCAGGATGCGATCTTTGTAAAGAGGATCATCAAGCTTCATGTCATTTAATTTGAGCAGGGTTCCCACGGATACTCCCTGCCGGCGGGCGATGGTCAAAAGCGTGTCTCCGCTTTTGACCCGGTAGGTTGTCAGGGGCCTTTTGTCCTGCTTTTTGGTTTTATCTGCGTCCCTTTCCTTTTTTGGGTCTATCTTCGCCTCCGGGGCAACCCCCTCAATTCTCAGACGTTTTCCCACATGCAAGGGCTCTTCGGACTTCAGCCTGTTGAGCGTCAGCAAACTCCCCAGGGTCATGCCGAAACGGTCGGCAATTCGAGTCAGGGTGTCCCCTTTGGCCACCGTATAGAAAAAAAACGGCTTCTTTGCGGTTTTTCCGACGGACGTTTCCGGCTCCTTTGCGCCCGGGGAATCCGTAACATCGCATACCGCGTCCTTCCGGGCGGCTTTGCCGTTTTCATCTTTCCGTTCCCCTTCGATTTTCAGCTTCTTTCCGACATACAGAGGGGCATCGGCTTCCAGTTGATTGAGCGTCAACAGGCCGCTCAGGGTCACGTTGAAGCGACGGGCAATTTTACTCAGGGTATCGCCCTTTTCCACCGTGTAAAGGAAAAACGGCTTGGCTCTGTTTTCCACAGGAGCCGCAGGATCCTTGGATTTACCACCTTGGGCAAGGACGATCGGCGCCTCTCCGGACGATTCCGACAGGAAAAACTGAACCACCGCCCGGGCGATCGTAGCGGAGAGTTTATTCTGGAAAGCAGGACTCCGGAGCAGCTTCTCTTCTTCCGGGTTGGAAATATAGGCCGTCTCAATCAGAACGGCCGGGATTTCCGGCATTTTAAGAACCCGGAAAGGGGCTTCCTGAACCTTTTCGAATTTCAGCTCGCCGATATTGCTCAGTTCCCACAGGACACTCATGCCGAATGCCTTGGACACATTGATCGTATTCGTCTGACACATATTAATAAGGATAGGGTTGGTATCCTCCTTCATGTCCGCTTCCCGGGCGCCGCCGACGATGTCCGCCAGGTTTTCGTTCTGGGCCAAAATCTTCGCCGCCACACTCGACGCGCCACCCAGGGACAGACAGTAAACGGAACTGCCCCGGGCTTCCCGGTTTCTCGCCGCATCCGCATGGATACTGACGAACAGATCGGCACCATACTCCCGGGCAATCTGCAGTCGCTCATCAAAAGGAACATAATAATCCCCATCCCGGGTAAGATAGGCCTGAAAAAAGCCATGCCAGTCCAGTGTTTTTTTCAGACGCCGGCTTATGGCCAGCACAACGTCCTTTTCCAGGGTCCCATTCTTACCGACATCGCCCGGGTCATCTCCGCCGTGTCCGGGATCGAGAATGATGAT
>CAYOYJ010000031.1:0-19447 GCA_964408155.1 uncultured Syntrophales bacterium | reverse complement strand
ACAGCATTCTGCACACGCATTTGACCTTCTTCGAGTTTTCCAGCTTTCCCCTGAACCCCTATTTCAAAGGCGCCATCGCCTCCTGGTCCGATCATTCCGTTTCCGGAACCCTGGCCGGGGAGAAGGCGCATCTGGGCTACGAACCGGCGAAAAACGTCTTTGCCGGGCAGGGCAAGTCCCTGGTGGGCTACGAGGCGCCGGATCTGTTCAACTCGAGACTGATCGTCCTGTGGGGCTGGGATCCCCTGGTGGGGTGGCACGGGTCCGTATCGTATTACCTGAAGCTGGCGAAGGAACGGGGAGCGAAAATCATCGTGATCGAACCGCGCTACACCCTGAGCGCAGAAGTGCTGGCGGATCAATGGATTCCCATCCGTCCCGGCACAGACGCCGCCATGATGCTTGCCGTGGCTCAGGTCATTTATGAAGAAAAGCTGTGGGACCGGGCCTTCGTGGAGCGGTACGTCGAACCGGAGGGATTTGAAAAATTCCGCCTTTACCTGATGGGTGAGGAAGACGGGGAGGTGAAATCGCCGGAATGGGCGGAGAATATCTGCGCGGTCCCGGCGGAGACGATCCGGGCGTTCGCCCGCCTGTACGCGACCAGCGGCCCCGTGCACCTGCAATGCCACTACAGTGTTTCCAAGCGTCATTACGGGGAATACGCCGCGACGGCCTCCATCTTGCTGCAGGCGATGACCGGGAACATCGCCCGCCCCGGCGGCTGTGAAAGCGGCTCCGTGCTGGTCACGCCGACCCATTTTCCGTCGCTTCCGGACGTCAACGCCGAATTCCACCGGGCGCCCCGCGAATTTACCCCTCATGTCTGCATGGTAAACAACAAGTTGGCCGAAGCGGTCACCCTGCGCCCGAAATACGACACCGGCGAAATCACGGAAGCCGAATATCGCGCCGCCATCGGCTGCCCGGAAGGATCGCCGCTGCCGAATATCCAGTTCGTTTTCTTCGGCAACAACTGGCTGAACAACCTGCAGGATTTGAACAAGCGCCTGAAAGCCGCTTCGATGCTGCATTTCACCTGCGGACTCGGCTGGCATATCAACTCGCCCACCGTGCAGTTCATGGATATCGTCATTCCCGCTCCAATTCACCAGCTCGAATCGACGGACCCCTTCCACCTGGACGCGAAACGCTTCCGCACGGGACCCGGCGGGATGAACAACTACATGTTCTACTGCGGCAAGGCCCTGAATCCTCCGGGAGAAGTCCGCCCCGTCGAATGGTTCTGGACGCAGATCGCCAACAAGCTCGGCATCGGCGAAAAGTACAACCCGAAGCTGAAGGACGTACCCTGGGACAAATGGGACGAGGAGGTCGAAAAGCTCTACCGCGCCGCCTACGAAAAATGGATCAAGGATGAAAACGGTGCCTTGCAGGCGGTGGGGATCGAACTGAAGCCCTGGGAGGAATTTCTGAAAAAACCGGTCATCCGGGTACCGATCGACGAACCTTTCCACGCCTTCAAGAACACCATCGCGGACGGAACCGAGGCGTTCCTGACTCCGTCCGGAAAGATCGAGTTTTATTCCGGCCTTGTGGCCAATACGGACATCAGCAAGAGATGGGGTGGGAAAATCGATCCGCTTCCGCGCTGGAAACCCTCGTACATGACGGAGCCGCCCCGGGATTCCTATCTCTCGCCGCGGACTCGAAACTATCCACTGTCGATGGTCACGCCGGTTTCCCTGTACCGCGACCTGTCGTGCCATGACCAGAACCCGCTTCTGCGGGACTGCTACAACCACCGCCTGTGGATCTCACCCGCCGATGCGAGGAAACGCGGCATCCGGGACAACGACGCCATTGAGGTTTTCAACAAGTACGGCCGTGTACGGCTGCATGCTTACGTGACGTCCAAAATCATCCCCGGTACCGTGGCGATGCATTTCGGCGCCTGGTATATGCCCAACGGGGACAAAACGGAGGACATGCCCTATGGTATGGACACGCGCGGATCGTGCAATTTCTTAATAGGCGACGTCCATTTGCCTCACGTGGTCAACAGCATTCTCACCGCCGGTCTGGTGGAAGTAAAAAAATTGGGAGGAAACGAATAATGTCTCAATACGTATTTTATTTCGATCAGAGCCGGTGTTACGGCTGCCAGACGTGCAGTGTGACCTGCAAGGACTGGAATTTTCTGGCTCCGGGGGCGGAGAAATGGATGACGGTCTACGATTTCGAGGACGGTGTTTTTCCGGATCTGAGGTTGCATATCCTGGTATTCGGCTGCGGCCATTGTGAAAAGCCGGTCTGTCTGAGTGCCTGCCCGAACGGTGCCATTTTCAAGGAGGAAAAGTACGGCGCTGTGCTCGTCGACCCGGACAAGTGTCGGGGAACACGCCAATGTGCTGTGGCCTGTCCCTACGGAGCGCCAAAATTCGCAAGCGATGCGCCGGGTACGAAGATGAGCAAGTGTACTATGTGCATCGATCGCCTGGAGAAGGGGGATATTCCGGTCTGCGTGGCAGCCTGTCCGCTCCGGGCATTGGACTTCGGACCCCTGGAGGAGATGATCGGCCGCTACGGCGATTTGCGGCAGCTCGACGGCATGCCCGCCCCGGTAACGAAACCGGCGTACATCTGCCGGGCGAACCCGCCGAAGCAGAACCTGGTTCCGTACGACAAGGACAGGGCGGTTGAACTGATGCGCGTCCGCAAGGACATGGGTTTCGTTTTTGACCGTGTGGAAGATGTCACGCAACTTGAGCCGGGAATGGTCAGGCGGACCCGCAGCGCGTTCAAAATGAAGCATATGAAAAATGCGGATCTGATGGACGCCACCCGCAACGACATTGGGTAACGGGGCGGGACGATCCGCTGAGAAAGGAGAATGTGTGATGAATCTCATCTCACTGAATTTAATTTTCTTTTCACCCACACGGACGACAAAAAAGATCGTTGAGGCGGTTGCAACCGGTCTCAATTCAGAGAGCACCCGGATTCTTGATCTGACGTATCCGGATGTTTCGGTGAAGGTGCCGGAGGGATGCCGAAGTGATCTGGCGGTTATCGGGGCACCCGTTTACGCGGGCCGTCTTCCGGGGACAATGACTTCTCGCTTCAACTTCGTCAAGGGGGGAGGGACGCCGGCGGTCATCGTAGTGGTCTACGGAAACAGGGCTTATGAAGATGCGCTTCTCGAATTGTATGAGCTAGCCCTCCAGGCGGGATTCATTCCCATCGCGGCGGCGGCGTTTGTCGCAGAACATTCCTTTGCATCCGTTGAGTTTCCGGTTGCTGTCGGACGACCGGATAAGGATGATCTAAAAAAGGCCCGGGCTTTCGGTGAAACCGTCCGTGAAAAAACTTTGGCAGTCGGCAAGCCCGAGGATATCGCTTCGCCAAAGCCCCCCGGTCATTTTCCCTACAAGGAGCAGCGTGTGTTTGCGGGCATTACGCCGTCGGTCGATACCAACCTGTGTACAAAGTGCATGGCGTGCGTACCGGTTTGCCCGACCGCTGCGATCAGCGATGATGATCCCCAGGTCACCGCAACGGATCTTTGCATCAGGTGTTGTGCCTGCATCAAATCCTGTCCGACTGAGGCCAGAATAATGAATCACCCGAAGATCAGACAGATTGCCGAGTTTTTGTCCAAGAACTGTATTGATCGGAAGGAACCGGAAATCTTTATATAAAAATGACCCCACCGTATTGAAACAATGCCGTTCGTCGGTTCCCCCAAAAGCACGAAGTCCCGTTAACATTTAAAAAATTTTGTCTTGCAAGGGCAAAAGGCATGTGATAGAAGGACTGCCAATTCAGCGAGAAAGGTTGATGAGTGGGCATTGCCCACTTTTTTTGTTTCTGAGCCGATGACGCCTGTCGATACGCTACGGGATAAAATTTGGGCGCTTCTGGAACCGGTGGTGGCGGCCAACGGGATGGAGCTGATCTATGCCGAGTGCCTCCGGATGCCCTCCCGATGGATTGTCCGGATTTTCCTGGACCGAGAAGGGGGGATCACTCTGGACGACTGCTCCGGGATCAGCCACCAGGCGGGGGACATCCTGGACGTACACGATACGCCGCCGGGGCCTTACACGCTGGAGGTGTCTTCGCCCGGGCTGGACCGCCCCCTGTATCGCGACCAGGATTTCCTCAAATACCGTGGTTCCATGATCAGATTGAAAACGGACCGGAAGATCGAAGGCGTGAAACATTTCAAGGGGAAACTTTTAGACTACCGGGAAGAGGGCGGCGAAAAGCTGCTTTTGCTCGGCGCAGGGGACAAGATATACCGTATCCCTCGGGAAGCCTTTGTGAAGGTCAACCTGGAGTACGATATCTGATGTAATTGAGGAATGTGGCTTCCGTCAGGACATGTGATGGAAACGACGGTCATTTTACGGGAAATGACGCGATAACCGTTTGCTTCCCGATACGAGAGAAGAAACGGTAAACAGCTGAACACAAATCATCAATAGGGAGGTTGCTGTGTCAATGCTGCCGGAACTTAAACGTCTGATCGAACAGATGGGTAAGGACAGGGGTCTGGACAAGGAGATCATTATCGAAGCGCTGGAGGCGGCCATGCTCTCCGCCGCGCGGAAGAAACTGGGACCCCAGGTCGATGTCGAAGCCCACTACAATGAAGAAACAGGAGAGATCGAGGTCTTCCAGTTCAGGGTCGTTGTGGAAAAGGTGACCGATCCGGACACCCAGATATCCCTGACTTACGCCAGGCAGGAACTGGACGCGGAAGCAGAACCGGGAGACAGTCTCGGGGCCAAAATCGATGCTTCCACCTTCGGCCGCATCGCGGTTCAGACGGCGAAACAGATCATCATCCAGAAGGTCAAGGATGCCGAGCGGGACAATGTTTACGAAGAATACAAGGACCGCAAGGGGGAAATCGTCAACGGATTCGTCCAGCGCTTCGAAGGGGGAAGCATCATTGTCAATCTGGGCCGCGCCGAGGGAGTCATTCCCACGTCGGAGCAGATTCATCGTGAAGTGTATAAACGGGGCGAGCGGATCCGGGCCTACCTGCTGGAAGTCAAGCGAATCACCAAGGGGCCACAGATCATCCTGTCACGCACTCATCCACATTTTCTCCGGGCGCTCTTCGAAATCGAAGTGCCGGAAATCTCCGAAGGATTGATCGAAATCATGAATGTCGCCCGTGAACCGGGTAAGAGATCCAAAATTTCCGTCCGGACCTACGACAAAGACATCGACCCGGTCGGCGCCTGCGTGGGGATGCGGGGTTCCCGCGTCCAGAGCGTGGTCCAGGAACTGCGGGGCGAGAAGATCGATATCGTACCCTTCTCCAACGACGCCGTGCAGTACGTCTGCAGCGCCCTGTCTCCGGCGAAGGTGAGCCGTGTTTTTGTGGATGACGAGCATCACTCCATGCTGGTGGTGGTGCCTGACGACCAACTTTCTCTGGCGATTGGGAAAAACGGCCAGAATGTACGCCTGGCGGTCAAACTGACGGGCTGGAAACTGGACGTCAAGAGCGAAACCCTGGAAGCCAACAAGGTGGAAGAGGGCTTCGCGATCTTGACGAAAATCCCGGGCGTCAGCGACGAGATGGCCGAGCGTCTGTTTAATGAGGGACTGAGAAGTATCGCGGCCGTGGCTGCAGCCAATGCCGAAATGCTGTCCGCCATTCCCGGTATCAGCGAGGCGCTGGCCCAGGCCATGATCCGCGAGGCCACGAAGCTTCTGGAGCAGGAACTGGGCATGGGGTACTGATATAACCATCTGTATTTAATGTTAATATTGTCATGAATCAAATCGTAGGGGAGTTGGGGGTATGATCAAAAAGAGAGTGTATGAGTTGGCGAAGGAACTGGGCCTTGAAAACAGGGAATTAATCTCGCGCATGGAAAAGATGGGCATCTCGGTAAAATCCCACTCAAGCACCCTCGAGGACGGCGATGTCGAACGCATCACCCGTGAAATTCGGGGCGTCGATTCACGGGAGATGGAGGAAAAACGGATCACGTCGACAATCATCCGTCGCCGGGCGGTGCGTCCGACTGCAGAAGAGGAAAAAGCCGCTCCGGCTGTCACTGTCCCCGCGGAACCGGAGACCCCGTCCAAAGAGAAAGAGGAAGAAATCAAAGAGCCGGCGGCGCCGGAAGCAGAGGCGGTCGTTTCAGCGAAGCCGGCCGTGAAAGTGGAAAAACCGGTTGAAAAGGCGTCTGTTCACGACGAGGAACGCCATCCCGCAGTCAAAGCCAAGGAAAAAGTCGTGCCGGTCACCCCCGTGTCTCCCGCACCGGTCTCGGAGGAGCAGATTGCCCCTGTTGCCGAGGCCAAGGCGGCGCCGCCGTCCGAGACGAAGCCGCCCAGTGAGCCTGTTTTACCTTCCAGGGGAGAAGTGCCTATCGGTGCGAGACCCGCCCCGATCATTCAACCCGGGGCGCCGCGCGTTCCCGTGAGGAAGCCGGAACCGCCTAAAACAATAAAGGAGATCGTTCCGGCCGGAGCGGAAAGACCGCCGCAGCCCGCACAGGAGGACGACAAGGGGAGGAAAAAGAAAAAGGTTGCTGTGGAGCCGCATGTGGAAGAGGCGGTTACCGTTAAGAAAAAATCTTTCCTGAAGAAAATCACCGATAAGAAAAGTCGCCACATCGAGATTGAGACGGAGGAAAGGCCTGTTCGATGGCGGGAGGAGAAAAAAGCCGCCCCCATCAAGATGAAGAAGACTCAGATCACCACGCCCAAGGCGATCAAACGACGCATCAAGGTAGGGGAAGCGATCGGCGTCGGCGAACTGGCCAAGAAAATGGGTGTAAAGGCCGGGGATGTGATCAACAAACTGATGGCGATCGGCATCATGGCGACGATCAACCAGTCCATCGATTTCGACGCGACGAGTCTGATTGCCACCGAATTTGGCTACCAGGTGGAGGCGGCAGCCCAGGAATTCGAAGAGGCGATCCTGAAAACAGAGCAGGCGGCCAAGAATCTGCAGCCCCGCGCCCCGGTGGTGACCATTATGGGACATGTCGATCATGGCAAAACGTCTCTACTGGATGCGATCCGCAAAACGAACGTCATCGACGGCGAGGCCGGCGGAATAACTCAGGCCATCGGCGCCTACCATGTCCGCCTCAAGGACCGGGATATCGTTTTCCTTGACACACCGGGTCATGAGGCGTTTACGGCCATGCGTGCCCGAGGGGCCAAGGTAACGGACATCGTTGTTCTGGTTGTGGCTGCCGATGACGGAGTCATGGACCAGACCGTCGAGGCCATCAATCATTCCCGCATTGCCGGTGTACCGATTTTGGTGGCCATCAACAAGATGGACAAACCGGGCGCCGATCCGGGGAAGATCAAACAGGCACTGACGGAGCACAATCTAGTGTCTGAGGAATGGGGTGGGGATACGATTTTCTGCGAGGTTTCGGCCAAAAAGAAAGAAGGCATTGAGGATCTCCTGGAGATGATTCTTCTGCAGGCGGACGTCCTCGTTCTGACGGCGGATCCGGGTTTGCCGGCCCGGGGTGTCATTGTCGAGGCAAAACTGGACAAGGGCCGCGGTCCCGTGGCCACGGTACTTATTCAGGAAGGGACGCTCCGGGAAGGAGACGCCTTTGTTTCCAAGATGGAATGGGGTCGGGTGCGGGCCATGTACAACGACCAAGGCGGCAAGGTCAAGGAAGCGGGGCCGTCCATGCCGGTTGAGGTGATCGGATTCTCCAGCGTACCCCAGGTCAGCGCAGAGTTCGTGAGTGTCGAAGACGAGAAGAAGGCTCGCGGCATTGCCGAATACTGGATTCGGAGGGAACGGGAGAAGGAGCTTTCGGCAACATCCAAGATCACTCTGGAGCAGCTCTACCAGAAAATTAAGGAAGGCGTGAAGGACTTGAACGTGATCCTCAAGGCCGATGTCCAAGGGTCGATAGAGGCCTTGGGTGATGCTTTGACGAAACTCAGCACGGACGACATCAAACTGAACATTATTCACAGTTCCCCCGGCACGATTACCGAAACGGATGTCATGCTGGCCTCGGCCTCCAACGCGATTATCATCGGGTTCAACGTCCGCCCCGATACCCGGGTGGTGGAAATTGCGGAGCAGGAGGGAGTCGATATCAAGCTTTATGACATCATCTACAACGTGATTGCCGATGTACGGGCCGCCATGGAGGGGCTCTTGGAGCCGGAATATAAAGACATCACCCAGGGCAAAGCGGAAGTGCGCGAACTCTTCAAGGTACCCAAGGTGGGGACCATCGCCGGTAGTTTCGTGACGGAAGGAAAGATTACGCGAAAATCCAGCGTACGCCTTGTCCGGGACGGGATCCAGATTTTCGACGGCAAGATCCTGTCGCTGCGGCGATTTAAGGATGATGCCAAGGAGGTGCTTTCCGGGTTTGAATGCGGTATAGGCATCGATGGGTTCAACGATCTGAAGCTGGGAGACATTATCGAGGCCTACACCCAGGAAAAGGTCGAACGGAAACTGTAATCAAAGACAAATGCAGGAGTTTATGACCTGATGATGGTGGTGGGATCCGGTATTATCGATGTCCTGATACCGGCATGTCGATCGCTCAAGGAAAAAAGAGGCGTGCTGAAGCAGTTGCTGAAGCGCACCCAGAACGAATTTAATGTGTCGATTGCCGAAGTCGACGACAACGATCAATGGAAGCGTGCCCGGATCGGTTTCTCTGTCGTCGGCAATGACAAGCAGTATATCAATGCGAAAATGGACCACATTCTGGATTTCATTGATCGCATGCAGGTTGCCGAAATTGTGAAAACCAAAATGGAAATCATGAGTATGGCCGACCTGATCGACCCCTGGGAAGGGGATGTTGAGAAATATGACGAATTTTAAAAGAGCGGACCGGGTGGCCGAACTTATTCAGCAAGAACTTTCGGATATTCTTTTAAAGGAGATCCGTGATCCTCGAATCGGCACCCTCACCATTACCGGGGTGAAGGTCAGCGACGATCTGCGGGTGGCGAAAATTTTCTTCGTCGAAATGGGACAGGACGTCTGCCGGCAGGAAACCTTGGACGGACTGAAAAAAGCGACGAGCTTTATCCGGAAAGAGCTGGGTCGCAGGCTGCAGCTTCGCTATACCCCGGAGATTATCTTCCGCACGGACCCGTCTTTCGCTTACGGAAGCCGGATCGACCGGATATTGCTGGAATTGGAGAATCAGAGCGAAGACCATGCTTCATGAAATCATCGAACAGATCCGGCAGCACCAGGTGTTTCTCATTACAGCCCACGTCAGGCTAGATGGTGACGCCTTAGGCTCGGAGTTGGCCCTTTATCATCTCCTGTGTTCCCTGGGGAAGGAAGTTGTGGTTTATAACCAGGACAGAATTCCTGATAACTACCGCTTCCTGCCCGGTAGTGAGGTTATCGTCAACGCGTTTGATGATCCGGAACGCTATGACGCCGCCTTTATTCTGGACTGCAGTGAAATGGAGCGCGTCGGCGACAAGGCCGGCGATATCGCGAAAATAAAGAGGCTACTCAACATCGACCATCATATTTCGAATGATGGTTTCTGCCATTATTCCTATATTGATCCGGCGGCCAGTTCCACCGGTGAGTTGCTTTACCGTCTGACGACGGCCATGTCGGTGCCGTTCTCCCGGGAGATGGCCACGACCCTTTATGCGGCCATCCTGACCGATTCCGGCGGTTTCCGCTACAGCAGTACGACAAAAGAAACCCTGATGGCCGCCGGCAACCTCGTTGGCTTCGGCGCAGACCCCCAGTGGATTTCCGAGCACATCTACGAAAGCAATCCTCTGGTGAGGATTCAACTGCTGGGGAAAGTCTTGGAAACCCTGCGCTTTGACCTTGACGGCCGGGTGGGATCGATGATGGCTCTGCAAAAGACCCTTGATGCGCTGGGAGCGAAGCTTGAACATACCGAAAATTTCGTCGATGTGCCCCGAACCATCCGAGGGGTCGATGTAGCGATCTTTTACAGTGAGATGAAGGAAGGTCTGTTCAAACTGAGCCTGCGTTCGAAGGATCAGGTGAATGTTGAAAAGGTTGCCCGCGTTTTTGGCGGCGGCGGTCATATGAATGCGGCGGCCTGCCGCATTGAGGGTGATTTCACCGCGGTCCATCAGCGTGTTCTGGATGTGGTGCGGTCGGTTTTGTAGCGCATGGACGGTCTGGTGATCATTGACAAACCGTCCGGGAAGACCTCTCATGATGTTGTGACCGAGGTAAAGAAGGTCCTGAAGGCGGAAAAGGTCGGGCATGCGGGCACACTCGATCCCCTGGCGACGGGTGTTTTACCGGTTATGATCAATGAAGGGACGAAGCTTTCGCCCTTTCTCGTTACCGATACAAAGGAATATCGGGCGACCATTCTTCTCGGCATGCGTACGGATACACAGGATATCACAGGGAACATCCTGTCGGAAGCGATACCCGATGTCCGGGAAGGCGAAGTGGTCAGAGCAATAGAAAGCCTGGTCGGGGTGAGACAGCAGGTCCCGCCCGCTTATTCGGCGGTAAAATTCAAGGGGAAACCGCTCTACCGCTGGACGCGCAGAGGCATTGCCGTTTCGCCGAAACCGAGGACCGTGGAAGTCTTTCAAGTCGCCATGGTGGTGATGGACAGACCCCGGGTCACGTTTACCGTTTCCTGCTCGAAAGGGACCTACATCAGGTCGCTCTGCACGGATATCGGAGAAGCTCTGGGGTGCGGCGCGGCACTTTACGCCTTAAGGAGAACCCGGAGCGGCTCGTTTTCGGAGGAAGCTGCTTTGGTTTTGGACGGTCTGACGGATGAGGGGAAAAGAGAACGGCTCATTTCCGCTCTAATTCCGCTGGACGAAGCGATTTCCGGACTCAAAGCCGTTTATGTGGATGCGCCGCTGGCGAGGAAAATCCGCGAGGGTGCTCAGTTGACAGGCGAGGAACTGCGAGACGATCATATTCCTTTTCTTGACTTGGGAGATATGGTAAGGTTGGTCTCGCTGGAAACGGGCTTGGTGGCCGTTGTTGAAATGCTCTGCGGCACAAAAGAAATTGGCAACAGTGGCATGAATGAACAGGTGGCCCGGACGCTCCGCGTCTTCAAATAAATCGGCAACGGGGTAAAAGAGAAAACTTAAGAGAGTTTCTAATAAAGAGAGGGAGGATGAAACGGTGTTGGATGTAGAAAAGAGGAGTGATATTATCAGCAATTTCAAACTTCATGAGCATGATACGGGTTCTCCTGAAGTTCAGATCGCGCTTTTGAGCGCCAGGATCGAATATCTCACGGAGCATTTCAAGGTGCATAAAAAAGATCACCACTCCCGGCGGGGTCTCCTGAAACTGGTCGGTCAGAGGCGGAGATTGCTTGATTATCTGAAGAAAAAGGAACTCGAGCGATACCGCAGCATCATTTCTCGTCTGGGACTGCGCAAGTAATGCGGAAAATGTATGGCCGACATTCCTGCAGCAACATCTCCGGTGCTCAGAAGGAACGGCTTTTTGCGCGTTCCGGTGAAGCCATCATGGTGGGGGGAATAGGATATTTATCAATAATCGAAATGGAGAGGGAAATAAATCGATGAGTAACGAATTTTCGACTGAGTTTTCGGGAAAGAAACTTTCTTTGAAAGCGAATTATGTTGCCGCTCAGGCCGACGGGGCAATTCTTGCGACTTATGGGGATACGGTGGTGCTCGTCACGGTGGTGTCTCTGAAGGATAAGCGGGAAGGCCTGGATTTCCTTCCCCTGACGGTGGATTATCAGGAGTTGACCTTCGCGGCAGGGAAAATCCCCGGCGGATTTTTCAAGCGGGAAGGCCGTCCCAATGAGCGCGAAATTTTAACGTCCCGTATAATCGACCGGTCCATTCGCCCCTTATTTCCAAAAGGTTACCATCATGAGACCCAGGTGGTTGCAACGGTTTTATCCGTTGATGCGGAGCATGATCCCGATGTAACGGGCCTTCTGGCAACCTCGGTCGCCCTGGAGATTTCGGATATTCCTTTCAAGGGGCCTATTGCCGCAGTAAGAGTCGGCCGGATCAACGGAAGCTTTGTCAGCAATGCCTCCATCGATGAAATGGTCGAGAGCGATATTAACCTGTTTCTGGCAGGCCGAATGGTTCCCCGCGAACAGGATGACGGCTACGATGTGAATCTGGTCATGCTGGAGGGCGGTGCTGAGGAAGTGGAGGACAGTGTTCTCGTTGATGCCATTTCTTTCGGCCTCAACGCCATGCGTCCGGTCATCGATCTTCAGATCAGGATGAAGCAGGATATGGGAAAAACAAAGCGGGAAATTGTCGCCGAGCCGGTCGACGAAGCGCTTTTGGCCCAGGTGACCGCCAAGGCCGAAGTTGACCTGCAGGCGGCGTATCGCATGCCCCGCAAACAGGATCGTTATTCCCGTCTCAGTGAAATCAGAAAGAACGTCATTACCGACGTTTCCGGAGAAGACGCAAAATTAAAGCCGGTTGTGGCCGGAATCATTGAAAAGATGGAAAGCCGCATCCTGCGGGACATGATTCTCAACGAGCAGAAGCGAGTGGACGGTCGCGGGACGAAGGACATTCGGCCTATCAGTTCCGAAGTCGGCATCCTGCCCCGGACCCACGGTTCGGCGCTGTTCAATCGGGGAGAAACTCAGGCTCTGGCCGCATTAACCCTGGGTACATCCCAGGACGAGCAGCGGATGGATTACATTACGGGCGAAGAGATGAGATCGTTCATCCTCCACTATAACTTTCCCCCCTACTCTGTCGGCGAAGCGAAACCCTTAAGAAGTCCGGGCCGTCGGGAAATCGGCCACGGTGCTCTGGCGCGGCGGGCCTTGGTGCCAATTCTGCCGGGAACAGATGTTTTCCCCTACACGATCCGGATCGTTTCGGAAATTCTGTCGTCCAACGGTTCGTCTTCCATGGCGACGGTTTGCGCCGGTATGCTTTCTCTGATGGATGCAGGCGTTCCCGTTAAAGGAATCGCTGCCGGGATCGCCATGGGGCTCCTCAAGGAGAAGGAAGAGGTTGTGATTCTCTCCGATATTCTGGGTGACGAAGATCACTGCGGTGACATGGACTTCAAGGTCTGCGGGACGAAAAAAGGCGTCACCTCCCTGCAGATGGACATCAAAATCGACCGCCTGCCCGAAGAAGTGCTTCGAAAAGCCCTGGACCAGGCCAAAGACGGTCGGTTCCATATTATCGACAAGCTCATGGAAACCATGACCGAACCTCGGCAGGATATTTCCATCTATGCACCCAGAATTACAACGGTAAAGGTAAGGCCGGATCGGGTTCGCGATGTTATCGGCTCCGGCGGTAAGAATATCCGGCAGATCGTCAATGAAACCGGCGTGAAGATCGACGTGGAAGACGACGGTACCATTACGATTGCGTCCTCCGATGCGGAAGCGGCAGCCCGGGCGGTATGCATGGTCAAATGGCTCACCGAGGAGGCGGAAATCGGTAAGGTTTATCGCGGAACGGTCAAGAGGGTGGTGGACTTCGGCGCCTTTGTCGAGATTCTACCGGGAACGGAGGGGCTGGTGCACATCTCCCAGCTAGCAAAAGAACGGGTCAATAAAGTAACCGATATCCTGAAGGAAGGAGATGAAGTGAATGTAAAGGTTCTGGAAATCGACAAGCAGGGGAAGATCCGCCTCAGCAGAAAGGAAGCCTTGGGAGAAAATGGTCAATAGGACCATCCTCGCTAACGGGATTCGTGTCGTTTCAGAGGAAATCAATCATGTCCGCTCCGTATCCATTGGCGTATGGGTCTACTGTGGCTCCCGTCATGAAAACAGGGCAAACAATGGTATCGCTCATTTCATCGAACACATGCTTTTCAAGGGGACCAAGAAACGGTCCCCTTTAGAAATCGCCGCCGCCATTGACGCGGTGGGCGGCGTCATCAACGCCTCCACGGGGAAAGAAAGTACCGCTTTCTATGTCAAGGTGCCTGATTACTACCTTGATCTGGCCATTGAACTGCTGGCCGATATCCTCAAAAATTCATGCTTTCAGTCCGCAGAAATCGAAAGGGAAAAGTCGGTAATCCACCAGGAAATCCGCTCCCTGGAGGATTCTCCGGATGAAAATGTCCATGATCTTTTTGAAGCCCAACTCTGGAACGGGCATCCTCTGGCCCGTCCGATCATGGGGACCCGGGACAGTGTGGCAGCCCTGAATCGGCAAAGGATTGTCCGCTTTTTTATTCGGAATTATCGGGGGCGCAATCTAGTTATTTCCGTGGCAGGGAAGATGCAGCATGAACAACTGCTGGATCTGGTCTCCCGTCATTTTGAATCCTTGGACGGCATGGGCGAAACTTTCAAGGATGTCCCTCCGGTGCCATCCGCCGTCATGTCCACGGTTTATAAAGATCTGGAACAGGTGCATCTTGTCCTGGGTTGTCCGGCGCCTTCATCGACCGATCCCAGAAGGTACGCATCTTTTCTGATGAATGCCTTTCTGGGGGGGAGCATGAGTTCACGCCTCTTTCAGGAGGTCAGAGAAAAAAGAGGTCTCGTGTACGACATCCAGTCTTATTTGAACTCTTATCTGGATACAGGTATGCTCGGTATATACGCCGGAACCGGGGCCGGGGAAATCCGGCAGGTCATTCGCCTGGTGCGGAAGGAGATCAAGCGTCTTTGTGACCATTCGTTAAATGATAAGGAATTGAGAGACGCCAAGGAAATGATCAAGGGAAACTTCCTCCTCAGCATGGAAAGCACGGATAATCGCATGACCCGCCTGGCCAAGAATGAATTCTGCTTTGGACGTCAGATTTTATGGGATGAAGTCATGGAGCGAATCGAAGGGGTTTCTCAGCAGGACATCGGCAATTTGGCGGGCGAGATGTTTGCCCCGGAGAAGCTGTCAATGGTTGCCATAGGTCGGGTTGATCCCGGTATAACCGAAGAAATGCGAAGTCCAGGATGAAACAGCAACAGGAAATCTGTATTCCCGTAAAACGGTTGCCAGGTCAGGATGATATTGATCTGCCGCGCTATATGACAACCCATGCCGCGGGAATGGATGTGCGCGCGGCGGTATCGGCAATCGAAACGCTTCAGCCAGGGGAGTGGAAAAAGATCCCCGCCGGGTTCGTCATGGCTCTGCCGGAGGGTTTTGAAGCCCAGATCCGGCCACGAAGCGGCTTGGCCATGGAATTTGGCGTTACTTTATTAAACGCTCCCGGGACCATTGATGCGGACTACCGGGGAGAAGTCGGGATCATTCTGATCAATCATGGCAAGAGACCGTTCGATGTGAAACGCGGAGACCGGATTGCCCAGATGATTATTCAACCGGTCTGCAAAGGTTGCTGGCAGGAACAGGACACTCTGAGCTTGACGGTCAGAGGTGCGGGTGGCTTCGGTCATACCCGGTCGTCATAATCTGACCTGTACTGCGGCAGGACGAGTGATCGGCGGAGGAAAAGCAATGGGCGGGATGCACGGCCGGACCACGGCTGATTTTACCGGGAATGTGGATTATTACACGGGTTTATGCTATCAAGATGCGAATTTCCAAATCATTCGCTTTGAGGCTAAGGGATATGAAAAAAAATAGGGTTCGGAAAACCATCAAAGACATCAATGAAAAGATTAAACAAGGCAAGGCGGTTGTTGTGACAGCCGAAGAGATGATCGATATTGTCGAAAGACACGGTGATGTCGAAGCGGCCAAGCGTATCGATGTTGTGACAACCGGGACATTCAGTCCCATGTGCTCCTCGGGAGCCTTTCTGAATTTTGGCCATACTTCTCCGCGGATCAGAGCTTCCAAGGTTTGGTTAAATGATGTGCCGGCCTATGGCGGAATCGCTGCTGTGGACTGCTATATCGGCGTTACGGAGGTGGTCGAAGGAGATCCCTTAAATAGTGTGTATCCGGGAGAGTTTCATTATGGCGGCGGCCATGTCATTGAAGATCTGGTAAGCGGCAAGGTGATTCGCCTCAGGGCCGAGGGTTATGGAACGGATTGTTATCCCGCGAGAAAAATCGAGAAAAAGATTACTTTGGGGGATCTCAGGGACGCAATTCTTTTTAATCCGCGCAACGCTTATCAGAATTACAACTGTGCCGTTAACATGTCGGACAGGACGATTTATACCTATATGGGTATGCTCCGGCCAAAGATGGCCAATGCCAATTACGCCACATCCGGTCAGATGAGCCCGCTGTTCAACGATCCCTTCTACAAAACGATCGGTATTGGCACGCGCATCTTTTTGGGAGGCGCTCAAGGTTTTGTGGCATGGGAGGGTACGCAGCATAATCCCGACGTGCCCAGGGGAGAGAATGGTGTGCCGCGCGGCGGTGCCGGAACGATTGCCACAATCGGCAATCTGAAGGATATGAGCCCGGAATGGGTGGTGGGGGCAAGCATTTTAGGGTATGGTGTTTCTCTTTATATCGGCATCGGGATACCGATTCCCATCCTCAGCGAAGAAATGGCACGATACACTGCAGTCAGGGACGAAGATATTTATACACAAATTTATGATTACAGCATGGATTATCCAAAGGGGGTTGGCAAAAGCCTGGGGGAGGTCAGCTATAAAGAGCTGAGAAGCGGCCAAATAACCTTAAATGGTCAAAAAATTGCCACGGCCCCTCTGTCAAGTTACTTTAAGGCCCGGGAGATTGCGAATTTATTGAAGAAATGGATCGAAGAAGGCGCTTTTCTGCTGGGAGAGCCGCAGCAGCTCTTGTCGTCGACAAAAATGTGAAGAATTCACAATATTTATTGTTGCACGCGAAATAAAACCATTATATAAACGCATCAAGTCAATTATTTGACGAGGTGAAAAGTCAGGTATTTGACGTGAAACGCTCCGACACCTTTTATCTTTGTGGTGGCTCCGGATGGGTTTCTCGGAACAAACGCTCTTTTAGGCTTGCTGAAAGGATCTGTTTGCTGTGAGAGTCGGGAGATACATTATCATTTTTATCGTGTTTGTCGGGTTACTGATTACCTTCGGTAATCGAGGGCTTTGGGACAGCTATTTGATGCAGCAGCGGCTCCGCGAACTGCAAAAAGTGAATTATGATGTCATCCGTGAAAATCAATCTCTAAAAGAGGAGATAAACCTGCTCCAGTCGAATTTGAACTACATCGAGATGATCGCCCGAAATGATCTGGGTATGGTAAAGCAGGGGGATGTTATTTTCCGGATTTCAAAGTAAGAGGGTGTGGCAATAGTTTCCCAAATTATCCATGGTGGCACCAAATTTGCTAAAACTGATTAAACGCAGATCATTTCTGCAGCGGGTGATTAGTTTCCCCAAGTCGCAATTATTTGAAAATTATTGGGCCGGTTTCATGGATGGCATTTATCAAGTCAATTAAACGGTGATCCAATGGGCGATTTCAGTATTAGAGATTTGTTTTCATCAAAAAAGCAGTTGGTGGGTCTGGATATCGGATCGAGTTCTCTCAAGCTGGCTGAAATAGAACGATCCGGAGGAGGGTACACCCTCAGCCGCTACCATCAAATCCCACTTCCGAAAGGGGTCGTCAATGAGGGCCTCCTGGCGGAGCCTCAAATCCTCACGCGTAAAATTAAAGAACTCTTTGAGCTTTCCGGTGCGAAATGTCGGAATGTGGTGACGTCTCTTTCAGGTACTTCAGTTATCTCCCAAAAGGTTACCTTCTTGAAGATGTCGCCGGAAGAGTTGCGTGTGCTTATCCATGACGAGGCGAGTAAGTACCTTCCCTTCGATAGCATGGAAGATGTCAGCTATGATTTCCAGATTTTAGGGGACAATGAGTTCAACCCCTCCCAAATGGACGTCATGCTGGTGGCCGCCAAATCAGACATTGTTGACAGTTATGCCGATGCAATCAAAAGTGCGGGACTCAATGCCGTGATCATGGACGTCGATTCTTTCGCGTTGGAGACAATGTACGAAGAAAATTATGATGTCGGGGGAGATGATGAGATCATTATCCTGGTTAACATCGGGGCCACGATGACCAACATCAATGTTTTGAAGAATGGAGGATCGGTCTTGACCCGAGATTTTACCCTGGGTGGAGAGCATGTCAACGAGGAACTCAAGCAGAGCATGGGACTGGCCAGTTTGGATGAAGCTGAACGCCTCAAAGTGAATGGAGTCGAGGGCGATGCCGAGGCTCAATCAAGGTTTCGCGAGAGCCTCCTTGCCGCGTCGGATCAGATTTGCTCAGAGATTCAGAGATCGGTCGATTATTATCGCTCGACATATGGCGGCGCCGAAATCAAGGCTGTTTTCTTCTCCGGCGGGTCTGCCAGGATACCGGGTCTTGCGGAACATCTTCACGAAAGAATGAACATTAAGACAGAGATTGTCAATCCTTTTAAGAAAATCGTTTACAATCAGAGGAAATTCAACGCAACAGACATTGAAAAAATCGGTCCATCGGCCGCGGTTTGCGTAGGATTAGCCCTGAGAAGGGTGGGGGATAAATGATAAGAATCAATCTACTTCCCTATCATGAGACGGAAAAGAAGGTCAGTCAGGCTAAACAGATTTTTGTTATTGTCGGCTCATTCATCGCTTTCATGGCCTGCATCGCAGTCCTTCATCTTTACATGGTTGCGCGGATCGTCCTTCTCGAAAATAATATTCGCGACAGTGAGCAACAGATTACGGAGTTGAAAAAAATCGTTGGAAACATAGACGAATTTAAGGCCGATAAAAAGAATATGGAAAATAAGATAGGCCTGATCACAAAATTGGAAGAAGGCCGAACTTTCCCTGTGAATATGCTTGATCAGCTGGCATCGGCGGTGCCTACAAAAGAACTCTCTCTTGATAGTATCTCCCAAACAGAGACAGCCTTGTCTATTGAAGGTAAAGCCAAGAATACCATTGCGGTAGCAAACTTCATGAAGTCTTTGGAGACCTTAGCGTTTATCGCGAATGTAGATCTTGTTTCATCCAAACAGGATGAGTTTTCAGGCGTAAAAATACAATCATTCAAACTTAAGTGTGGGATTAAAAAGGGGTAAGTAATGGCCATTACTGCTGAAGATCTCAAAAAACTCTCGCCTCGCATGAGGGCCGCTGTGGTATTTTTTGCCTGTCTTCTGGTTGGGTATTTCTACTATTTCTTTTATCTCCAAAGTGCTCTGGAAAAAAAGGGGAGTTTAGAAAGTAGATTAAGTGAATTACAGCAAGATATCGCTGCAAAGAAAGTGATTGCCGCACAAAAGGACACTTACATTCGTCAGCTTAAAAAGCTGAGAGAGGACTTCAAGGCAGCGTTGACAAAATTGCCGGATAAGAAAGAAATACCGGGGCTTGTTGAATCCGTATCCCTGGCCGGTCGAAATTCCGGAATAGATTTCCTTTTATTTGAACCCATTTTTGTT
Organism: uncultured Syntrophales bacterium; assembly: GCA_964408155.1. GTDB lineage: Bacteria > Desulfobacterota > Syntrophia > Syntrophales > JAAYKM01 > JAAYKM01. Next base: position 132 of record CAYOYJ010000031.1, on the reverse strand, counting down.
GCTCCGATAAAAATTAGTGAATCCAAGGAAAAAGCAGGAAAAACCCAAGAGGAATCCGAAACAAAAGGTAACAAGACGTCTCTGCCCGGCAATGAAAAGTTTTATATTGACATCCCCATCAAAGTAAAAGTT
>CAYOYJ010000030.1:0-19606 GCA_964408155.1 uncultured Syntrophales bacterium | reverse complement strand
AATGATGGAGGTCTTGTCGTTTCCCGTTGGAACCGGCGTCTTATTACCCAGGACAATGAAACGTGTGGTGTTGAAGGAATGATCCTGAATTTCTTCAGCCAGCACATTGAGACCGTAAACCGAGGCTGCAAGGACGCTGCCGATAGCGGCCGTCCCGCGCCCCGTCAAGGCCGTTTTCGCCGCCGCGGCGGTGCTGGACATATCGAGATATTCGGCATCCGGCAGTTTGCGTCTCAGCCAGTCCTGGCACTGGGCAAACGCCTGGGGATGGGAATAAATCCGGCTGATTCCGTCCAAGTCCGACTCTGTTGATAACAGGCAATGATTGATCCGCTGGTAGATTTCGCCGATGACTTTTAAAGGCGTATGAATCAACCGATCCAGGGTAAAATTGACGGACCCCTCAAATGTGTTCTCCACGGGAACCACGCCAAGATTGACCCGTCCCCTCTCCAGTTCATCGAAAACCTGGGATATCGTCAACTGGAAGGTAAAAGTCGTGCTTCCGCCGAAATGGGATTTCGCCGCCAAGTGGGTAAACGATGCGGCAGGACCCAGGCAGGCCACTGCGACGGGCTTCTGCAGTTCCCGGCAGGCAGAAATGATTTCCCGATAAATAGCCTTCAAGTACCCGGCGGGAAGGATGTCGTTCATGACGTTTTTTTCAAAGTCGGACATCATCGTCGCTTCCCGGGCCGGATCGTAAACCTCCACACCGCTGGTTTCTTTGATCTTTCCCACTTCCCGCGCCAGTTCCGCCCGCTGTTCCAAGAGCCGAATAATTTTCTTATCCGTTTCGGACATCTGACGACGAATTTTGTCCAGATTTTGATCCATCATGGTCGCAACTCCTCAATAAGACCCCGAAGGGTATTGTCGGCGATCCCGCCATTGACAAAAGGAAATCCTATTTTTTTGATTAACACGAAATGAATCGTATCTCCCACCCTTTTCTTGTCCATTTTCAGCCGCGCCAAAATGCCATCCGGTGACATGGATGCCGGAACAGTTGTCGGGTGTCCAATGGCGGCGATCAGGGCTTCGATCCTTTCACGGTCTGCCGCGGGCAGGTCATAAATTTTCTCTGCAATTCTGGCCGCTGCAACCATGCCGATCGAGACAGCCTCGCCATGACTCATGCCGTAACCTGATTCCGCCTCCAGGGCGTGTCCCATGGTATGGCCGAAATTAAGAATGCGACGGAGGCCCTTTTCTCGCTCATCCAACTCCACAATACCCTTTTTCACCCGAACGGCTTTCTCAACGATGGCGGCCAGAATGGAACGATGTCGCTCCCGAACGGCTTTTGCTTCAGCCTCCAGGAGGTTGAACAGGGAAATGTCCTCAATAATACCGGCCTTGATGATCTCGGCCAAACCGTTTTTCATTTCTTTTTCCGAAAGCGTCTCCAGAAATTTGAGGTCGATGTAGATTGCCTGGGGCTGGTTGAAGGTACCGATCAGGTTTTTCCCCTCCGGCAGATCGACGGCGGTCTTCCCGCCGATGCTGCTGTCCACCTGAGCCATGAGCGTCGTCGGAATCTGGATGTAGGGAATGCCCCGCATGTAAACCGAAGCCACGAACCCGGCCAGGTCACCGACGACGCCGCCTCCCAGGGCGATAATCACGCTGGTCCGATCCGCCCCCAGAGTAAGCATCTCTTTCATGACCGAGAGGGCTGTCTCCATGGTTTTGGATGCTTCGCCGGCCGGAATGGCAATCATCGTTACTTCAAGCCCCATGTTGCGAAACCGGGTGGAAACCTCTTCACCGTAAAGGGAAGCAACCTGATTGTCCGTGATCATGATGCAGCGCATCTTGCCATAATCCTTCGATAAAAGCAGACCAACCCGATCCATGATGTCATACCCGATCACGATATCGCAGGTTACGGCGTCTTTTCTTTCAATATTCAGGGTGAGTCTTTTCATGTCCGTTCTCCTCACTGTGCTTTCAATGCGCTTTCCATACGCCGGAGTTCCTCCATCAGGGCATAAAATTTCTCCGGCTTCAGGGACTGCACACCGTCGGAAACGGCCTTTGCCGGATCGGGATGCACCTCGATGATAATGCCGTCGGCGCCTACGGCCAGAGCCGCCCGGCTGAGGGGGCGGACATAATGCCAGTGACCTGCGGCGTGACTCGGATCGACGATAACCGGCAGGTGCGTCAGAGACTTGAGAACGGGCACAGCGGAAATATCGAGCGTGTTCCGGGTCGCCGTCTCAAAAGTGCGAATCCCCCTTTCACAGAGAATCACCTGGATATTCCCTGAAGAAAGGATGTACTCCGCCGACATGAGCAATTCCTCAATGGTCGTCATCATGCCCCGTTTCAGAAGAACGGGTTTTTTGCACTGGCCGATGCGTTTCAGGAGTGAAAAGTTCTGGACATTCCGGGCACCGATCTGCAGCACATCGGTATATTCCTCAACCAAATCGACTTCCATCGTGCTCATGACCTCCGTCACAACCGGCAGACCTGTTTTCGCCCGGGCTTTCTTCAGAAGCTTCAACCCTTCTTCTTCCATCCCCTGGAAACTGTAAGGTGAGGTGCGTGGTTTGTAGGCGCCGCCACGGAGAATATCCGCCCCGCCCTTTTTGGCGATATAAGCGCTCTCCATCATTTGCGCCTCGCTTTCGATGGAGCAAGGCCCCGCCATAACGACAAAGCCGCCCCCGCCGATTTTCAGGTCACCGACATTGACGATCGTTTCCCCCTCTCGGGATTCCCGGCTCGCCAGTTTGTAGGGTTTCAGAATGGGGACGGTTTTTTCCACGCCGGAAAAAGATTCGGCGTAAGTAAGCTGGGCCTTCCCCCGGTCATCCCCAACACACCCGATGATCGTTCTTTCCACCCCCCGGGACGGATGGGCCTTGTACCCCACGGATTCGATCCATTTGATGACATGGTCGATTTGATCCTCTGTGGCACCCAATTTCATGACGATGATCATTTGACATTCCTCCTTGCTGAAATAAAAAAGCCATGGTGCTTTTTCACCATGGCCTAGAAACTAAAAAGCCATGGTAAGTGCCTTCCGGTCTGACCATGGCTTAAGGTTATATGTGTTTGCTTTTACTCCTTAAGCGACGGACAGACCTCGCCGTAAAAATAAAAGCTAAAATAATAAGCCTGATTCGCGGTTAGATTTTTGCTGTCCATCGAAATACCCTTCAAAAAAAGTGGAATGAATTAAACACAGGTACAATACTTTGTCAAGACGATTTTTTTGTGATGAGCACCACCCTTCCAGAAAACAAATGTAAAGGGCTTATTTGGGGTGATGCTATTATTTCATATTCATCGGTTTCACGAGTCAATGATTTTCTAAAATCTCTTCTGTGTCGATAACGTTTTGAAAGGTTTAACGCAAAAACAGCCGAGAGTGTGACGATTCGGCTGGATTGAGTTTGTTGGATTCTTCTTTCTTCTTTAATATCATCAAGCCAGAAATTTATGATTGGGGTTTTTCTCCTTTAGGAGCAATTAAAAGTAATATTATGAGAAAACCAATTGGTCCAAAAAACGACAGAATTAACGCTGGATAAAGCCCTGGCCGCAGGAGAAAAATCCAGCCAAGACCAAACAAACCGAATATAGCGGCTAATACGCCGAGTCCAGTACGCCTTTTTGCCCGTGCGGTTAAGATAGAACCCAAGGCGATCATTATTTCACCACCAATAAAAAGAAGAAGTATGCTTATAATCTGGACCAGCTCAACGTCCAGGAGCTTACGCCAAAAGGGTCCTCCTTCAGAACTCAGATAATTCACAAGGAGGTAAAAAACCACACATAAAATGCCAACAATCCCCAAAATGTTTCCGATGCGTCGTGATTTCCTACTCATACCCATTCTCCTTTCGTTCATTGATAGCCTGATGGGGTTTATCAAGAGGCCTGCGATCATAATTCATCCAACAATTAATATACCCACCCCGGCTTTTTTCGAAATTTGCGTCATCCTACTCTTTTTAATCAAAAATAAAAATAGCAATTTACTCCATATAATCAACGGGAAGTAAGATCCGTATAAAAAAAGGGCGGCTTTTGCCGCCCTTGAAAAGTCATTTTTTTGCAGAGGAACCTATTCCGCGGAAATCATACATAATGCAGTGCAATTACTTTCATAGGCTGAGCCAACACCTTATCAAATTCTTCCTGCTTTTTCTTGCGCTCCGCGCTGTTGATCCAGTCATGCCAGCAGGATATATCCCGCCATTGACTGATCGTTACATGAATGGTTGGATCATCCATAGACTGCATCGTCTCGCCGGAAATAAACCCATGGGCATGCGCCACGCCGGAGAGTACTTCCCGCATGAGTTTCTTGAACTCTGCTTCGGCCCCGGGTTTTATTTTCCTCTCAATGAGGACCTTCGTAATTGACATGGTAACCCTCCTTTCTGAACTGGTTTCATTTCGTTACACGATCACCCTTTCCACGATCCTTTTTAAAAGTAAAATAACCTCAGATTTCCCAGATAGCAAGCTTCTTCTATAAAAAAGATTTTTCGTCTCCGGAAGACAAGCCTCAAACAAGCAGATTGAACTTTACGAACGATGGTTACTCCTTCCTGCCCACGGATGCCAAGTAGATCGCAAATTCTTCCTCTCCGTCGATACGCAGGAATTCATCCATCGCTTCCTGGTCATAGGCGGCCATGGCGCAAGCGCCGGCCCCGATGGCTTCGCAGGCCAGATAAAGGTTCTGACAGACATGACCGGCCTCGATGGCGATCACCTTCGCCGAAGCAAGGCCATAGCGCCATTCCATACGATAAGGAATCGTCGTCCAGATGAACGTGACGGCTGCTTCCGCCGGACAGGACTGGCCGAAAGTCGCTTCGAAAATCTTTTCCTTCATGTGTTCGTCCTGATATTCAAGCAACAGTTGATGTTCCAGGGGCAGGTAACGGTAAAGGCCCGGATCAAGGGATTCAATATTTAAAACACACAGATAGGTCTCCAAGCTGTGGCGACATCCGGCCGAAGGTACCGTGCGCAGGGCATGGCCCGCATCCAGCATCTCCTTGACGCCCTGACTGGCCCAAAGGAGAAAAGCCAATTCCCGGAACGTCATTGCCTCAAGCCGATAGGAGCGGCGACTCTCACGATTTAAGATGGCCGTTTTCAGGTCCGTTTTGCCGATTTCCTGAAACTCCGTAAAGGGGGGAAGCACGATTTTTTTGGCGTTTTTGGCATAGGGTTTTTCTATCGGCGGCGGTGCGATGCCCTGGTACTGGTCTGTCCGGGAGAAATCGATGGCCTTGCGAACCGTGTCTTTCAGCATAAATCGGTATTGCCTGATCAGCTCTTTATCCATTTTTTGTATTGATCTCCACAGCTTGCCATCAGTCATCCGCCATGCCGAACATCGTCTCAGCCCCATGACTAAGGCATGACAACCTGCCGCTGATGTTCCCTGTGTTTCATCGCCAGATATGCGGCCCGGTCGATCTCGTGTAGCTGGAGGGAATAACGCTCGGTGGCAACAAACCAGTTTTGCAGACGGGCATCGAGCCTCCGTTCTTCCGGGATGGACAGGGCGGAAAGGTACGCTTCCACGGCAAGATAATAACGCATCGTATTTCGCTCCACAACACCGCGCATGTCCCCGGTATAAATCGGTTGTCCATCGGATTTACTGCCTACCACGGTAAACCCGACCTTGCTGCTGCCAAGCGTGTTCAGATAGCATTGCATGGCGAGCTTCGCCATCAGGCTGGTTTCATAGGCATAGGACAGACGGATAAAGGTCCCTTCCCTTTCCGCAGGAATGGCTTCGAGCAGGATCTTGTAGTCTTGGGTGCCGAAGGGACCTTGTCGCGCATTCAGGACCAGCCGGAGATATCCCGGAGAAGATTCGGCTGCGTTGAAAGTGAATTCAACCGGTGAGGCCTTCTCCAGCGGCTGCTCATATTTTCTGCCGACGTAGACGAGCAACGTCCGCGGCGAGTTGTTGGTTTGCGCCCGGCAATATTTGATATTGAGATGCAGACTCAGAATGTCGCACCAGGCTTGGGCATCCTTCAGGGCCGAGACCGTCGTCGGGTACGGATAATCCACAACAGCATGAATTTCTCCCCGCAGTTCGTTCCCGTTTTCCCCTGAATCCATGTAAAGCGGACGCTGGAAATGATTGTGACCAAGCTTGTCCTTTAATACGCTATACTTGGCGCGGAGAGAAGCGGCAGGATTCTCGGTGGAAAACCCGCCTTGGCCGAATGACGGCCCGGCGCCGACCCATAAGATCAAAAGGAGAAGAAGACCGGGCAATAACCACCGGAGAGGGCTCCCGGTCCTCCCAACCGCTATTGCCGATTCTGAAATCTTCTTAAGCCTCTTATCCGACGCCAACATCTGCCTAACTCAAAACGCTGATTCCAATCATGACGACTTTTCAGTTGGATGATTGTTCGTGTTTACCCATTATTACATTTCCAATAATCTATGAATACCCAAAATCACGGATGGCTAATCTTCCGTATTTTCATCAAGCGTTTTCATGTCAATGGCGACACTCTCGCGTTGATCCATTTCCTGCACATTACGGAGCTTGCGTTGAATCACCCGTGATTTTTTCAGGGCATCATCCATATTGTTCGTCGCCTGTTCCAGCTTCTTTTTTACTCCTTCGAGGATATCGCCGAATTTACCGAATTCGGTTTTGACGGCGGACAGGATCTGCCAGACTTCGCTTGTCCGCTTTTGAATGGCCAGGGTCCGGAATCCAATCTGGAGACTGTTGAGCAGGGCAGCAAAGGTTGACGGTCCGGCCACCAGCACCCGATATTCCCTCTGAATGGCCCCGACAAGGTCGGGTCGCTTTACCGCCTCGGCATAAAGACCTTCCACCGGCAGGTACATGACACCAAAATCGGTCGTTTGGGGGGGATTCAGATATTTGTCATGAATGTCCCGGGCACAGCTTTTTAACCGCCCTTCCAGCATGCGGGCTGCTTCGGAGGCCGTCTCCGCCTCCCCTTTCTCCTGGGCATCGATCAGCCGTTGGTAGTCTTCAACCGGGAATTTCGCATCAACCGGTAACCAGACGGGTTCTTCCCCCTCCCCACCCCCGGGCAGTTTGATCGCGAATTCAACCACTTCGTTACTCCGCTCCCTGGTCCGGACATTCTTTTCGTATTGGCCGGGGGAAAGGATGTCAGACAGCAGGTTTTCCAGATGGATCTCCCCCCAGATGCCCCGGGATTTTACATTCGAGAAAATTTTTTTCAGGTCCCCGACACCGGATGCAAGGTTTTGCATGTCTCCCAACCCCCGGTGAACCTGTTCCAGTCTTTCCGAAACCTGGCGAAATGATTCACCTAGCCGCCTTTCCAGAGTTCCCTGTAATTTTTCATCCACCGTCAGGCGGAGCTGCTCAATGCTTTTCGCATTATCATCTTGTATTTGCTTCAGTTTGACATCGACGGTTTCCCGGATTCTTTCGATGCGCTCTTCGCTGTTTTTCGTCAGGAGATTCATCTGGTTGGCGGATGTCTCCAGGTGACTCTGCTGGAACTGCACCATATCCGCCACCACCTTTTGCACCCCATCGCCGAAATTTTTTAACTCCCCTGCAACATTATTTCTTGTCTGCTGAGCATGCGTGGAGGCGTCATCGCGTATCCGGCACATTTCTTCACGAATCAGCCGGTCCAAACACTCATGATTTCTTTCCAGGGATTCAAGATAGAATTGGATTCTGCTGCTTTCGGCCGTCCCCTTTCTGATCAGGAAAAGAAATCCCCCGATACCACACACTACAACAACACCCGCCGGCAGCAACCATAACCAATCCATGCACCATGCCTCCCAATAATGATATTCTCGGCTTTTCCTGATCCGTTTGTAAAGATTTTTTTCTATCCCACGCAGCCGACCACCCTAATCCTTGGACTCCAGAACAAGGTATGATACATATGCCGATATTTATCAGGTGAGTGCATGGCCGGTCTTCACATAACAACATCCAACATGATGGAAATTCTGGCGGCGCGTCTGGCCGATGCGATATCCGCCCCCCTGACATCACCCCTGTCCCCGGAAATCCTCTTGATCAACAGCCGGGGCATGGAAAGATGGCTTTCCATGCAGCTCGCCGACCATCATGGCGTCTGCGCCAACATGTCCTTTCAATTCCCCCGGCCGTTTCTTTTAGACCTGCTGCAGCGCATAACCGGCACATCCGTCTCGGCAGACGTTTATCATCCCGATTGCCTGACCTGGAAGATCATGAAAATACTTCCGGAAATGAGCGGTCGAGCCGGTTTTGAAATCATCCGGCATTACCTCGGCCCAGACGATGACGGATACGTTCGGAGATCTTATCAGCTATCCCGCCGAATTGCCCGGGTTTTCGATCAATATCTGGCTTACCGGCCGGAGATGATTCGCAATTGGGAATCCGATCGGAGCCATCCGGAGGATGAAACCTGGCAAGCCACGCTCTGGAAGGCCCTGGTAGGGGATACGGCGAAGGCGCATCCTCTGGTGTTGTATGAGCTTTTCACAGCACGGATGCAAGATTCCGATCCTCCTCTAGCCAAGCTTCCCGAACGCATTTCCCTGATCGGCGTTTCAGCTCTGCCGCCCTTTTTTATCGATGTCCTGCTGGCGCTTTCAGCTTGGACGGATGTGTATCTGTTCCTGTTTAATCCCTGCCGTGAGTACTGGTCGGAAGTTTTGTCGGAACGGGAAAGGGAACAGCGGATGAAGCACCTGCAATTAAAAACGGACCTTGCTCTGACGGAAGAGGACCTCCGGTTGGAAAAGGGCAACCCCCTTCTGGCCTCTCTGGGAAAAATAAGCCGGGATTTTCTCTTTGCACTTGCGGATGTGCCGGCACAACATCAAGACTTCTTTGTCCGTCCCGGTGAAATCACTATGCTGCGTACGGTTCAGTCGGACGTCCTGGATTTTTTCGACCGCAGCAAAGGCGAAGCAAAACGGCTTCCTTTATCCGAAAGCGACCGCTCAATTGAATGCCATGCGTGCCACAGCCCTTTACGGGAAGTGGAAGTCCTGCACGATCGTCTTCTTTCACTTTTTGAAAGTGATGCGCAATTAAACCCGCGCGATATCCTCGTCATGAGCTCCGATATCGACACCTACGCCCCCTTCATCGAAGCCGTCTTCGAACATGCGGGGGAGGAAACTCCAAAAGACGCCGAGGCTTACATCCCCTTCAGCATCGCCGACCGCAAACATATGCGAAACAATCCCGTGGCGGACATTTTTTTTGAAATACTGGACCTGACCGAAAGCCGTTTCGAGGTTTCCCGCGTCCTGACGCTGCTGGAAAGCCCGATGATTCGTCGTGCCTTTCACCTCTCCGCGGAGGAAACAGCCCTGATTCGCCGTTGGATCGATGAAACCGGCATCCACTGGGGCATTGACGACCAGAGCCTCCTGGACCTCAACCTGCCCTGCTCAAACCATCATACCTGGCGGCATGGTATGGAGCGAATGCTGCTTGGATTCGCCCTGCCGGGAGAAGACGACCGCCTGTTTGAAAACCGACTTCCCTACGGCGGCATTGAAGGGGAAAGAGCCGAAGTGCTGGGCCGCTTCATCGATTTGATGGACCATCTCTTTTCAGCTTGTAAACACCTCCGGGAAAGGCATTCCCTGAAGTCATGGCGGACGATTTTAACCGAACTCTGCGTACAATTTCTGCGTATGGACGAAAAGGATGATACGCTTTTCTATTATCGGCATCTTATCGTGACCATTCATAATTTGTCCAATACGGCTGAAACAAGCGGTTATGTCGATATCCTGCCGCTCACCGTCATACGAGAGCATCTTACGGAGCAACTGGAAGTTGCGGGTTTCTCCGGCGGTTTTCTTTCCGGCGGTGTAACTTTTTGCGCCATGGTCCCCATGCGCAGCATCCCTTTCAAGGTGATCGCCCTTCTGGGCATGAACCATGACCGGTTCCCCCGGGAATCGACTAAAATCGGGTTTGATCTCATCGAGCGTCATCGAAGGCGCGGCGATCGCTCCAAGCGGGACGACGACCGCTATCTGTTTCTTGAAACGATTCTTTCAGCGCGGGAGCGGTTGATTCTCTTCTACACGGGGCGGAGCATCCGCGACAACAGCCTCATTCCCCCGTCTGTTGTCGTTTCCGAACTGCTTGACTACCTGGAACAGTCCTTTACCCGAACGTCGGACGCAGCCGGCGAAAGCAAAGAAACGTCGTCCTCACCGGTACAGGTCAGAACACATCTCCTTACCTTCCACCCGCTTCAGCCGTTTTCACCGGTTTATTTTTCCGGTGATCCCCGGCGCATCAGCTACAGAGGTGAAAATTGCCGGGCAGCCCGGTCCTTAACCGCATACCCGGCTCCTGCCCGGGCATTTCTCTCTTCTCCTCTGCCTGAGGAAAAGAGACTTTTCCCAAACGTCATCACAACCGATTTGCTGCGTTTCTTTCGTCATCCCGCCCGCTTTTTCGTTGAACAATGCCTGGGGATTCAGTTGAGGCCCCAAGAGGAAAGGCCTGATGATGTGGAAGCCTTCACGCTTTCGGAACTGTCCCGCTACGACATCGCCCAAACCATGCTGGACAACCGGCTGAACGCAGCGATTCCCGATCAGGAATATCACGTGCTGACGGAAGCGGGAAAACTTCCGCTTGGCGCGGTGGGACAATACGACTACCAAACCCTGGCAACCGAAATCAATCATTATGCCGGACAAATCGAAAGACTTTCACCTGAAGCCAACCGGGAGGAATTCGATATCGATTTGACCCTTTGCGATATCCGACTGACCGGCCGGATCACGCTGCCTTCTCCGCGCGGGTTTTTCATCTATCGCTATGCGGACTTGAAGGGGAGGGATTATCTGAACGCCTGGCTGATGCACCTTTGTCTGTCGTCACGCTTCCCGGAACATCCTTGGTTCAACTGCTTGGCAGGGCGAAAGGATTGGATCCTTTTTCAAGCACCTCGGGACGGAAAAGCGATTCTGATGCACTTACTCAATGTGTACAGAGACGGTTTAACACGACCGCTGCCGTTTTTCCCTCAGACATCGCTGCAGTACGCGGCCGCCATTGCATCGGGCAAGTCGCCTGCAGAGGCGCTGGTGTTGGCGCGCAAGGTCTGGCAGGCTACGGATTTCAACCGTGGGGAAGAAGACGATGTCTACCATTGTTTGTGCTTCAGGAATGTTGATCCGCTGGATGCGGCTTTCCGTTCCCTTTCCGAAGCCGTTTATATGCCTTTGCTTACGCACCGGTTGGTTTTCACCGATGCAGACCTGCTTATGGCGAACAAGCCTCCCATCCCGGCGCCGTGATCAGCAAAACAGGTGCCATGAAACCGAAACACATCCTCCTGATCAATCCCTGGATTTACGACTTTGCCGCCTACGATTTCTGGATCAAGCCGCTCGGACTTTTGACCCTGGCTGCGATCCTTCGCAAAAACGGATTCCAGGTTACCGTTATCGACTGTTTGAACCCTTGGTATGATCCTCCAAAGAACAGTTCCCCGACAGGCGCCCTTAAAAGAACCGCCCTGGGAACCGGCGATTTTCCCAAGACACATATCCCCAAACCGGAATTCTTCTCATCCTTTCCCCGTAAATTCAGCCGCTACGGCATCTCAATCCCGACGTTTCAGGAGATGCTGCACCGCTTGCCGCTACCGGATCTCGTTATGGTAGGATCGATGATGACTTACTGGTACCCCGGCGCCTTTGAAGCCATTCGCCAGGTCAAAGACGTCTTTCCGGGAATCCCCGTGGTACTGGGCGGCCATTACGTCACCCTCTGCCGCGATCACGCCGCCTTCTCAGGGGCGGATGTCTTGGTTGAAGGCATGGGAGAGTCGGCCCTGCCGTCTCTCTGCCGCGATATACTCGGAGAAGAGCTGAGCTTCCTTCCATCTATTAAAGACTATGATACCTATCCCTATCCGGCTTTCGATCTCCTGCCGCATAACGATCAAATTCCGATTCTCACGTCCCGGGGATGTCCCTTCGATTGTACCTATTGCGCCTCCCGGATTTTAAATCCTTTCTTTGTTCGAAGAGACCCATATCGAGTTGTTGAAGAAATCGAGTTCTGGTATAAACAGTACGGCATTTTAAATTTTTCTTTTTATGACGATGCGCTCCTGATCCGTCCGATGGAGATGTTCATCCCCATGGCGGAGGAACTGGTCCGGCGAAAGCTTCCCTGCCGTTTTCATTGTCCCAACGGTCTCCATCTGAGGGAAGTAACGGAGAATATCGGACGGCTCCTGTATCGCGCGGGTTTTCAGACCGTCCGGTTCGGTTTTGAAACGTCCGACCGGAAAAGGCAACGCGAAACGGGAGGCAAAGTTAAAAACAGCGAACTGGAAACAGCCGTGGCCTATCTGAAGGAAGCCGGTTATCGGAATCGCGATATCGGTGTTTATCTGCTCTGCGGATTGCCGAACCAGGATGCGGAAGAAGTCCGCCGCAGCATCAACTACGTTTGGGCCTGCGGTGGTCGGCCGGTTATAGCCGAATACTCTCCCATTCCGGGCACGGGCCTGTGGGGTGAGGCTGTCGCCGTTTCGCCCTTTCCGCTTTCGGAGGAACCGCTTTATCATAACAATACACTGCTGCCCTGTCGAAACGAAAAACTGGATTACGACATGTACCGTTCCCTGAGGACGTTGACCAGGCAGGACAGCTGGAAAGGTGGACCAACACCATGAAAACACTCTTCAAATATCACCAGATCGGGGCTCTGCTGATCCTGCTGTTATCACTTGTACCGTCCCCCCTGCTGTCGGCGACGGATCTGGAAAATCGTGTCCATAAGACGGTTTTGAGCAACGGACTGACGGTTCTGATTCTGGAGCGGCATATCAGCCCCACGGCGGCGCTGTACATCCGTCATCGTGTGGGGGCCGTTGATGAGAAACTCGGGGAAACGGGATTGGCCCATTTTCTTGAACACATGATGTTCAAGGGGACCACCACCATTGGAACGACGGATTTCAAAAAAGAGCAACCTGTTCTCCGAAAAATCAGCGAACTCGGCAAAGCCATGGACCTCGAACGCCGTAAAGGCGCCAAGGCCGACCCCAAAAAAATTGCTGACGCCCGGAGCCGAATCGATGAACTGCAAAAAGAGCACCGGGCGATGTACATTCCCAACGAGATCGACCGCCTCTACACAGAAAACGGCGCGGATCGATTTAATGCAAATACCTCGCAGGATTTGACGACTTACCACGTCAGCCTGCCTTCGAATAAAATAGAACTCTGGGCGCGCATCGAAGCCGATCGCATGGTCAATCCCGTTTTCCGTGACTTTTACGTGGAAAGGGAGGTGATCATGGAAGAGAGACGGCAGCGTGTTGAATCGGATCCGGGGGGCAAGCTCTACGAGGAATTCATATCAACAGCCTTTCACGCCCATCCATACGGGCGCCCTATTTTGGGCTGGCCTTCCGACATGAATTATCTGTCCGAAAATGCCATGACTGATTTTTTCCGCCGGTTTCATGCACCCAACAATACGGTCATTACCATTGTAGGTGATGTAAGCACCGCCGCGACTCTGAAACTGATAAAGAAATATTTCGGTTCCATCCCCTCACAGCCTCTGCAGCCCCCGACAGTCACGGAAGAACCGCCGCAGTGCGGTGAGAGAAGGACAACGGTAACTTGGGAAGCGAATCCCCAATTGATTATCGGTTATCACAAGCCGAACATGCCCGATCGGGATGACTACGTCTTTGACATGCTGGAATCCATTCTGAGCGGTGGACGGTCATCCCGACTGTATCGGAGTCTGGTGCAGCAAAAGGGCGTTGCGGAAAGTATTGACGTCAGCAACGGTGTTCCCGGCAGTCGTTTTCCGAATCTTTTTACCATTTTTGCCGCACCCAGAGCGCCACATGGCTCCGCAGAGCTGGAACGACTCATCTACGATGAGATTGAACGCCTCAAGCAGGAACCGGTTTCTCAGGAAGAATTGGAAAAAACAAGGAAGCAACTGCGCGCCGATTATATCCGGGGTCTTGATTCCAACGAGGGCCTGGCGGGAAAACTTTCTTATTTCGAGGCCATGACCGGAGACTACCGTTACCTGACCGGCTATCTGGAGAATCTGGCCAAGATAACGGCTGACGACATCCGGCAGGCTGCACAAAGATATCTGACTGTTGAAAACAGAACCGTGGCAACGCTGATTCGGGAAAAGCGATAATTTCTCCGAAGCATCGACCACAAAAAAATCACAATGAGAAATAAGGATGATAAAACACATGAGCAAGAAAAAGGCCTCTTATAACCGGATGATCCTTGGGTTGCTGTTCTTGATTCTCATCGGTCAGCATGCCGGATTCGTCCGGGCTGAAAAGCCGAATACAAAACCGGTACAGACAACAAAACCGGTTACGCAAAAATCGACGGTTGCCCGGACACAGCTCACAAACCGTAACGCCTCCACGGCAGCCGAGACGCGACCAACCTCCGGCAAGGGAAAAACCCTTCCTAAGCAAGAGGACGCATCGAGGAAAGATCAGGCAAAAACGACGTCCCCCGACAAACCGGCACGAGAAACAGCGTCGCATCAATTTGCTTCTCCGCAATCCATCATCTATCCGATTCTGCAGTACGAAATTCCCAAAGCGCAGCGTATCACCCTGGACAATGGAATCACTGTTTTTCTGCTGGAGGATCATGAACTGCCCCTCGTACGGATGTCTGTTGTGGTTCGGACCGGATCGGCCTACGATCCTCCGGAGCAACCCGGGCTGGCGGAACTGTCCTGCCGGACCATGAGAACAGCCGGCACTACTGCCTTGACCGGCGATGAACTCGATGACCGGCTTGATCGCCTGGCCGTCAATATCGCTACCGGCGTCGATCTGGAAGCGGCGCAATTCAGCCTGAATACCCTGAAAGAAAACCTGGAACCGGCGGTTGATCTCTTTTCTCAGATCCTGATGACGCCGCGATTCGACCCGGAGAAAGTCCGGATCGAGAAAGAACTGGCGTTGGAGGGCATGCGTCGTATTGAAGATGATCCTCAGGAATATGCCTTTCGTGAATTTCGGAAACACGTTTACCGCGGCAATCCCCGGGGCAACCAGAAGACAATCGCTTCCGTCGGCAAACTTCAGGTATCCGATCTGATCGGATTCCATCGGAAATATTTCTACCCGGAAAACATGATGATTTCTGTAACCGGGGATATCAACCGGCAAGAGGTGGTTTCCCTGCTGTCGAAGTACTTTCAACCTGCTCCCGTCAGCCAAAACGTTGGGAATTTACCGGTCCCGGTCATCCGCAGCGACGGGAGGATTATTATCGTCCGTAAGGAAACACCGCAATCGATTGTGCTCATGGGCTTTGCCGCCCCTGCTAAAAACTCAGCGGATTATCATGCCTTTTCCATTCTGGATTTTGTGCTGGGCAGCGGTGGATTCCGGTCCCGCATCTTCCAGGACATTCGTAATAACCGGGGGCTTGCCTACAGCGCAGGCAGTTTCTATAAGGCAAAGGGGGATTACGGTGTACTTTCGACCTACGGTATGACCAAAACGGATTCAACGATGAAGGTTCTCGACGCCATGAAATCAATTGTCACAGATGTGGGCCGATCCCCGCTTAAACCCGGAGAAATCACCTGGGCTAAAAAATCGATTATGAACAACTTTCTCTTTTCCTTTGTCAGCGCGGATCAAATTGCCTATCAACAGATGATGATTGAATATGAGCGGTTACCGGAAGATTTTCTTCAAAACTACCGGCAGAAAATACGGAAGGTCGATTCCGAGGACATCCAATCCTTGGCAGGCAAGTATCTCCGGCCCGAACAGGCAATCGTTTTAATCCTGGGTGATGAAAAACGATTCGATCGGCCGGAGAAAACCTCCGGTTTGGTTAAGCCGATGAAATAATCTGGTATCTTTGTTTAATTTCCTTTGATTTTAGATGTTTTTAAGTAATTGACAATCTCTTGCAATCGGAAGATAAGAATACCCTAATCGAAACATAAAATGGACCCTTTCAAGGAAAGCAGGGTATCAATATGGCCGCAACCAAACATGACCTGAAGGAAGAAATCTACCACGACGACCGAGACCGGATCCGCGAAAGAATCAGTACCCTGAACGGCAAACCGGAGGGGGAATATCGTTCTTATTACGGCAACGGCCAGATCCTGGTGAGCATGTTTTTTAAAAAAGGGCTCAAGGAGGGCGAGGCGGTTTCCTATTACCGGGACGGGCAGATCCGGGAAAAGGGCGCCTTCCGGAAGGACAAACCGGACGGTGAATACAAATGCTTCTACGAAACGGGTCAAGTCCGGGAAATAGAATACTATAAGGACGGCAAACTGGAAGGCCCCTATCTGCTCTACTATCGGAACGGGCAGATCAAGGACAGCGAAAACTTCAAGGCGGGAAAATTCCACGGCGATTACGTGTCCTATTATCGCAACGGCCAGATCAAGGAAAAAGGTGCTTTCAAAGCGGATAAGCGGGACGGTTTATACGAAGCCTACTTTCAGGATGGAAAGATCAAGGAACGCGCCACTTACCGGAACGGTAAACTGGTGGGAAAATTCATCGCTTTCGATCCGGAAGGGAACATCCTGTCCAACAAAGAAAGCAACGACGACCTGCCCGAAGCGGAAGACGTGGAAGAAATCAGAGATAAAAAGCAGAGCATTGACGATCTCCTGACCAAAATGGCCAAATTTGAAAGAGAAGACTGACACACCCGTCTGTTGAAAATCCCTATGGAAATCCATAAGATCTATACTCCCGTGACAGGAAAGGCCGCGGACGGCGTCATGCACCATTACGCCCGGTATTTTGCGAACAAACTGGAGGCGTCCCTTCTGGGAGTCCATGCTTCCCAGAGTAAAACCGTCTTGGCAGCCAAAACATCCGACCTATCAATTTTTTCCGATTTCATCAGAGATTGTAACGCTTGCGGCATCGCATGCGAAACACAGCTTCGCCCTGATTCTTGGCAAATCGTCTTTAATCATGCTGATTCGGCTGATTTGGTTGTTTTCCCTTTTGGTCAGCGATCTTGCTTGCCGGATTTAACATTGGAGGATGGCCATTTCACCCCGTCGCGGCCGGTTCTCTGTTGCCCGGATCACTACATCGATATTGAGAGCATCGCCCTCGCGTATGACGGGAGTGACAGCGCAAAAAGGGCTCTTGATCTCGCCGTCTGGCTGTCGGAAAAAGCGGTTTGGCCGCTCACCGTGCTGATGGTCGTTGAAAATCAGGCACAGGGTGTCCGCCGGGTGGAGGAGGTGGAGGCTTTTCTGGATACCATGACGAACAACAGCGCCACGATCATCCTTCCCGGCCCTGCGGAAAAGGCCCTGCACCGCTTCATGCAGGATAGATCCGTGGAATTGCTCATCATGGGAACTGTTGGTAAGCACTGCCCTCCAACCGGATTGATGGAAAGCACGGCTGCGTCGATGCTGAAGGTCGCGACTTATCCCTTATTGATGGTCTCCTAAAAATTCGGTTGAGCTTGAAAAACGCTCTGTCGCAATTCAGTTTCTGTCCCGCCATAAAGAAAGGGATTTCTCCGCCGGAGGCGGCAGTGTGAACTTTTGTGTGTAAAATAGGTACTTTTTTGTGATGAGACACGGACTCCTTAAATGTAAGAAAACAGATAGGAAGGGCTTATTTTCGTTGAGCCCGGGAGTCTTTTGAACTTTTCCGGCGAAATCTGTTGTAGATACTCATCTTCCAAGCAGAAGTGCAACGGGATGAGCATGAAATGCATTCAATTTAATCGCAGGACACTTTTTTTCCGCCGTCTATTGAAGAGCGGCTGCCCGAGGGTCATCTTTCGCGGCTTGTGTCTGATTGTGAAGTAACACAATCATTGATTATAGCAAGATCCCTACGCTGATTGCGGTTCATGTCCGGTCATCCTGACAGCGCTTCCGTTCTACGGTCATGCGACAGGTATTTTTCCCAACCGCCCGCTGGAACGGAGCACGTTGATAAAGGAACGTTTTGCCAAATCGAATTGTTTTTTCCCCTGGAGGACTGAATCCTTTTATGATGTTTCGGGTCCTGGGATTAGTCTGCCGTCGGATTTTCCGCATCCCTGTCCGGAGACTGTCCATGGACGGCATTTGGCGTCGGAGTTTCAGCCACGTTTGCGGCATCTTTTGCCGCCTTTTCATCAAATGTTGGAACGGAGGAAGCCCCCTTCCCATTTGAATGAGCGGCGCTTGTCGCCCAATGACTTTTATGTTTAGATTTCTCCGTTTTTCCTTCAGGTACACGATGCGCCGCAATGAAGTCGGACGGATCAACATAATGCCCTTCGATCCATCGGGGAAGATTGTCCGGCGAAACACCTGAACACGGAACATAAGTCAGAGTCCGGGGCCAGAATGTCACAGGATAGCCGTCCATGTTTCCCTTGCGGATCTCGAAATGCAGATGGGCCGCCTTGTAGGTGGCATCTCCGTATCCCCGGCCGATGGTCCCGATCGGCTGACGTTTCCGGACCACATCACCCGCCTTGACCTGCAGATCTTTCAAGTGGGCGTAAAGACTGAACACGATTTGCCCATCAGGGAGTCGATGCTGAACCATGAGCATGTTCCCCCAATGAAAACAGTTTTCCGCAAAAACCACTTTACCATCGGCCACCGCATAAACGGGCTGACCGAAATCGGTATTACCACCGCCCATGCCGTTCCAGTCCTCACCCGGATGATAAAAAGGTTCCAGAAAAGACTGCCCGATATACCACCCCTTGTCATTTTTCCCGTTCCAACCTTTTTTGAACCCTTTTTCTCCGCCCACGGGATAAGCAAAATCAGAAGCAACGGGAACGGCATCCGCCTTGACCGACATAGGCATATTTAAGTGGAAATAAAGCCCAACGCCGGCGGGCGGAAAAATCACAAAAATTAAAACGACCAGCAGCAACGTTCGAACGGGTGAAATACGATAGCGCGCTTGCAATCGCTTACGATACAGAAGGTAGACAACCGTGCGGACAAAAAGAAAGAAAATAAGACCTCCCCAAACCGCTGTCAGGACGATCACATAGTGCTTGGTCCGGATGTTCGGCAATGTGGAAAAGAGCGTCTTCATCCCCGTTGTCTGCGCCTGATCGCTGAAGTATCTCAACCCTTCAGGTAAGATGGAAAGTTGGTACGCTTTCCAGACCTTCTCCGCATTTTTAAAACCCAGTTCTTCCGGATAGCCGGGTGACATCCAGAGATGAAAAGTCGCCACGATAAAAGTCCCGGCTACCAGAACCTGGATGATCCGATCCAGCTTTTCGGATGGGATGCGGCTCAGGTGAGCGATTGCGTACAGCATGACGGCCGAGAAAAACGCGCCGGTAAAAAGGTATATGAGAAAGAAATCGTACCAGCCATACAAGTTAAGCCCAAGATATTTGGCCTCCGAAAAGGGAAAGAACAAAAATAGCCCGCCCCAGGGGCCATTCGGCCCCAGCATGTCCTCAAACAGATGCAACACCCCTCCGGCCAGGAACAGCCCGGCAATTACCATGACTTTAAAAAGAGTCGGCGGGTCATCTTCTCTTCTCTTCCAAGTCCACCAAAAGAGAAAATAGAAGAAAAGCGCCGACG
>CAYOYJ010000029.1:0-19777 GCA_964408155.1 uncultured Syntrophales bacterium | reverse complement strand
GCGATGTACCTTCGCATTCATACAGATTTCCATGGCCATGTCGAGGTCGGCATCGGCGTCGACGAAAATATGACAGACGCCCTTGTAATGTTTGATTACAGGTATTTTGGACTGGCTGACGACGGCGCGGATCAGGTCCTCCCCACCCCGGGGAATGATGAGGTCGATCAGTTCTTCCAACTGCAGCATCTCATAGACTGCTTCCCGTTCCGTCATGGGAATGACCTGAATCGCCGCCTCGGGTATGCCGGTCCCTTTCAGGCAATTCTGCAGGATCCGGGCAATGGCCAGGTTGGAATGGATCGCTTCCGAACCTCCCCGCAGAATGACGGCGTTGCCTGATTTCAGGCAAAGGGCCGCCGCGTCGGAGGTGACGTTGGGCCGGGCTTCGTAGATAATGCCGATGACGCCCAGGGGAATTCTCATGCGGCCGACCAGAAGCCCGTTCGGTCTTTTCCACATGGACGTGACTCTTCCCACCGGGTCCGGGAGAGCGGCCACTTCACGCAAGCCTCCGGCCATGCCTTCAACGGTTGCATCCTTCATGGCCAGACGGTCCAGCATGGCTGCAGACAATCCAATGGTTTGCGCGTATTCCAGGTCTTTTGCGTTTTCCGCCATCAGATCATCTTTGTGCTTGAGGAGTTCCTCCGCCATATGCAGCAACGCCTCGTTCTTAACAACCGAGGAGACCCGGGAAAGTGCTGTCGCCGCCGATCTGGCGCTTTTGGCCATGCTGATGATTTCTGATTTGATATCCATTTAGAGATTCACCCTCCTGATTGTTATCAACGGCTGACCATGGCAAAGGACTTGGGTGCCGACAATGAGATTGACAAACTCCATCACCATTGTGTATGGTCCGTCGGACTATGGCATCGCCATGGAATTCTCAACCGGGTCTTGCGATTGCCGCCATATAAACTGTCGGTTTGATACATCTTCTGCCCGGTCGTTCCTTTTCGCAACGGTGTCCGTAATTTACAGAAGGGGCTGCCCTGTGTCAAGGTGTTTGATGACTGTACGGTGTAACGATCGTCCAACGGGGCCGGGTGAAACCGTACGAACAAAAATATCTACCGAAATTCATCATCGAGGGGTAAGCGATTAATCCGTGATTGACGATCTGATTATCAAGGCGGGGAAAAATGCTTTAACCATGGTCCGTGACGGCGGGTTCGACTGGAACCGGATCAGCACCTACTATGGCTCTGCCTCCGGCCCCCGCTGGCTTGTGACCAGCGGCTTTGACCTGACTCTTTTGGAAACAGGTTGCCTCGGTCGTAACCGTTCGGTTCTCCTTGCCGGTGCTTCTTCCGGTGCCTGGCGTTTTGCCGCCTGGCCTCAGCCGGAACCCATCAAGTCCTATCTTGAACTGAGGCAGGCTTATATCGAAGCCCAATACCGGCGAAAAGACGCTCCCCATACGGTGCAGCAAGCGCTGATGCGGATTATCGACCGTTATACTGAAGACGATGCAATTCCCCTCGCCCTGCAAAATAGGCAATACCGACTCGCCGTCATCACCGCCCGTTCCAGACATTTTGTCGCATCAGAGAAACTCTGGATTCAAAAAATCGGCCTGGGATTGTGTTTTGCAGCAAATCTGGCGCTCCCGGGGACCATGCGCCGCTTTTTTGAGCGGGTCGTTTTCTTCTCCGGTCCCAAGCCGCCCGCTTTCTGCTTGAATGGCACTTATCGCGGTCGATATATTCCTCTCAATCCATTTAATTTCAAACACGCCATCTTGGCGTCGGGTGCTATCCCCTTGGTCGTGGCCGGCGTACAGGACATCTTCGGTGCCCCCCGGGGTATATACCGCGACGGCGGACTGGTGGATTATCATATCAATGAAGTGTATAACAGCCGGGCGGATGAAATGACCCTGTTTTTCCATCATCAGAGGCAGATCAAACCCGTCTGGATGGATAAGAACCTGAAATCACGCCGGTCACCCGCCCATCTGCTGGACAATGTCCTTATGGTCTATCCCACGCAGACATTCGTTTCGGCACTTCCAGACGGGAAAATTCCGGATCGGACGGATTTTGTAACCTATGTAGATGACCAGGCCCGGAGAATCCGCAACTGGTGGAAGGCCGTCGAAATGTCGGCCCATCTGGGGGAAGAGTTTATGGAACGGGTGGACAGCGGCCGGATTCGCAGCATGGTCCTTCCTCTGGATTGACATGGTTGACCGGCACACAAACAGGAAAGGCAGGGCATAAAAATGCCGCATGATTTCGAAACGATTACGGAAATGAACCCCTTGAACGGTTATCTGTCGCCTTGCCGTCTCTGCCCCCGCCATTGCGGCGTCAACCGGATCAAGGGCGAAAAAGGCATCTGCGGCCTGGGCAGCGGGATTACCTTGGCGCGTGCACTCCCCCACCATGGAGAAGAACCGCCCCTGTCCGGCACCCGGGGTGCCGGCACGCTTTTCCTATCCTCCTGCAGTCTCCGCTGCCGTTTCTGTCAGAATTTTCAGATCAGTCATCAAAGCTCAGGTGAAAATCTGACACCGGGAGAACTGGCCCGTCGCATGATGAGCCTGCAGGACCAGGGCTGCCATAACATCGAGGCCGTAACCCCAACCCCTCAGTTACCACCGTTGATCGACGCGCTGCAGCTTGCCTGGGAGGCTGGGCTTAACCTGCCGTTGGTTTATAACTGCGGTGGGTATGAAAATCCCGAGGTGATTCGAATGCTGGACGGCATGGTGGATATCTATCTGCCCGATTTCAAATATGGAAATGAGGAGGACGCCTTTCAGTGCTCCGGTGTTCGAAATTATATCCCTTTTGCCCTTCAGTCGATCCGGGAAATGATCAATCAGGTCGGCCCCGGACTGGACATGAACGGAGACGATGTGGCCACCCGGGGCATGATTATTCGCCACCTGATCCTTCCCGGGCACATGGAAAACAGCATCCGGGTGCTGGAGCTGATCCGAAGTCACTTCTCCCTCGACATCCCGCTGAGCCTCATGTCCCAGTACACGCCAACGGCTCTGGTCAAGGACGACCCGTTTCTCGGCAGGCGGATCACCCGCCGGGAGTACAACGAGGTGGTTAATCGGGCGCTCGATATGGGTTTTGGGCAGATCTTTGTGCAGGAAGTCGATGACCGGGACCTCTGTCCCGATTTCAATGTCCCCAACCCTTTTCAGCGGACTTAGAAGATGCCATAATGCCATTGCTTCCCCAGTCGGGCAAATTCTTCGTCCTGGTGAGGATCGTCATCGCCTTTTTGGGATTGGTACTGCTGGTTTCCGGAAAAATGCCCTGGCCGGGGCGGCTGCCGGGAGATTTCTATTTCAAGGGAAAGCATGTTTCCTTTTATTTTCCCCTGGCCACAAGCATCCTGATCAGCCTCATCTTCACGCTCATCTTCTGCCTGATCGGGCGGAAATAAAAGCCCGCTTCAAACCATTCAGCGAGCCTTTTTGCATTCACTCCCTACTTTTTACCGGATATTTTGTCCTTTACCCCCAGAAAACGAGACCCGGCTCCACCTTCGACGACAGGCGGGGATGATAAGGCATGACCCGAACGCCATAGCTGTAGGGTCCGTTGCTTTTGACGGTGTACTCCACGAAGAACGTAAGCAGATTGGGTTCCGACCCGTTTTGCAGTGTCAGCGGCACGCACGCCATATCCGACAGCCGACCGTCTTTTCCCTTCTTCCCGATGATCATCTCGACGAAAATTTCTTCCGGGTTCATCTTTCCGGCATCGATATGGACCGTGAGGGACAGGGGCTCGTCGACGTGAATCAAGTCCCCGTGAAACCCCTCGACGATAAAATCGATCATCCGAAGCGATGCAAAGCGCATGGGCAGAGTGCTTTTCCATAGCGCCAATTCCTTGGCCAAGGCATAAGAATCCTGGGTAAGCTCCTTGGCCATTTTGGCGGTCGGCAGGTACATGGTATTGAAGTAATCGATCAACATCCTTTCCGTGTTGAACTTCGGGGTCAAGGTCATCATGGCCTGTTTGATTGTTTCGATCCATTTAACCGGCAAACCCGACATATCCCGATCGTAGAACATGGGAATGATGGTGTTTTCGAGAAGATTGTACAGGGACTGGCAGTCTTCTTCGTCGGCGTTGGGCACTTCTTCGGCGTAATCGGTAACCAAGGGTCCGATGGTCCAGCCGTTGCTCCCGTTATAACCTTCAGGCCACCAGCCGTCGGCGATACTGAGGTTCAACACCCCGTTGGCCGTGACTTTCTGACCGCTGGTCCCGCTGGCCTCGTAAGGTCGCCGGGGTGTATTGAGCCAGAGGTCGACGCCTTGAACCAGATGCCGAGCGACCCGGATACTGTAGTCCTCAATGAAAAAGATCTTGCCTCGGAACCGTTCATCCCGACAGATATCGATAACTTTTTTGACGAGACTTTTTCCCATGTCGTCATTGGGATGAGCCTTCCCTGAGAAAACGATATGGACCGGTCGGGTTTTATGATTCAGAATACGATCCAGGCGATCCAAGTCCGAAAACAGCATATCCGCTCGCTTATAGGGGGCAAAGCGGCGTGCGAATCCGATCATGAGGGCGGCTGGGTTGATTCGGGATAAGATCTCTTCCAGCCATGTTTTTGAAAAACCATATTCGGCATATTGTCGCGAAATCTGATCCCGGAGAAAATTGATGGAGCGCTGTTTGACTTCGTAACGCGTCCGCCAGAGCAGACTGTCCGGTATGTCCTCAACCTTTCGCCAGCGATCCGCATCCGTCAGGTTCCGGTCCCAGTCAAGCCCCAGGAAGTTATCGAGCAGTTCCCGCATCCGGGGGGCAATGTAAGTCATCGTGTGGACACCATTGGTGATATGGCCGATCGGAATGTCCGTATCATGAAACCCTTTCCAAACGTCTTTCCACATATGCCGGGAAATCTGACCGTGAATAGCGCTGACGGCATTGCTCACGTGAGTCAGTTTCAGAGCCAGAATCGTCATGAAAAACGGTTTGTCGTCTCCTAGATCCTTCCGGCCCAATTCCCAAAACTGGGACCAGGATATTCCGGTTTTTCTCACATAACCGGAAAAGTAATGTTCCATTAATTCCTTGCTGAATCTTTCATTACCCGCCTCCACCGGGGTATGGGTCGTGAAGATACTGCTCCCTCTGACCACTTCCGCCGCCTCGACAAAAGAGAGCCCTTCTTCCATCATGAGCGCGTAAATCCTCTCTAAAAGCAGAAATGCCGAATGGCCCTCGTTGATATGATAGACGCGCGGTTTGTAGCCCAGCTTCCGTAGCAATTTTACGCCCCCCATCCCCAGCAGGATTTCCTGCTCGATTCTCGTCCGCTGTTCGGCAGCGTAGAGGCGATCCGTAATTCTCCGATCCTGGGCTGTGTTGCGGGGGATATCGGTATTCAGGAGGTAAAGGCTGACGCGCCCCACCTTGATCTCCCAGATGTTGGCGTAAAGGGTCCGCCCGGGCAAATCGAGAGAGATCTGGACTTCATTGCCCAGATCATCATGAATTTGTTTGATCGGCATATTGGTCAGATCGTTTTCCGGGTATTCGGCAAGCTGGATACCGTTCTGATCGATAATCTGGCGAAAGTATCCATTTTTATAGAGAAGACCGACACCGACCAGGGGGATGTTCAAATCGCTCGCCGTTTTCATATGGTCGCCCGACAAGGTTCCGAGCCCCCCTGAATAGATGGGCAGGGTCTCATGAAGACCGTATTCGGTGGAAAAATAGGCAATGGGGTGGGTGGCCTTGATTTCCGGGGCGGATTGGATTTTTTTATGGATGCTTTTGTCCTCCATGTACTGGTCGAAGTGTCTGAAAATTTCCCGATAGCGCCCCATATAAAAGGAGCTTTCCGCCGCCGCCTCCAGCTTTTCCGGTGAAATCATCTCCAGCATTTTTACGGGATTGTTGGCCATTTCGTTCCACATCTTGGGATCCAGCGGTGCAAAGAGGTCGAACACCCGGGGATTCCAAGCCCACCAGATGTTATGCGCCAGTTCACGCAATCGTCTGATTTTTTTGGGCAGATGGGCCACAGCGGTAAAATTTCGAAAATATGGCAGTGTGGAAACACCCCCGGCGTACGTATACTTCTCCTCCGTCACCGCTTCCTTCGCGGTAATCTTCAGGGACCGCTCCCGGGCCTTGTCGATTGCCTTGCCGTACGCTTCAATATAAAATCGAAAAAACTGCTCCCAACTGGCCTGTTCCGCCACATGACGAGCGTCTTTCCTCTGTTCTTGCAACATATTTTCGCCTTGAGACATGAACTGATGCAAAATAAAGTACAGATTTTCTTCGATCTCCGGCGTAGAACGTCCTTTCCGATTCAGGAGAACCACCCCTGTCGTTTCACCAATGTTTTGCTGAACCCAGACGCCAAAGCCAGCCTGATCGGTGGTCACCGTCGGCACGGCATAGGCCGCACTTTCCAGGGGTGTGTATCCCCAAGGTTCATAGTAAGATGGAAAAACACCCAGATCGCAACCGGACAGGGCCTCATAATAAGAGATGTTGATCAGGCCGTCATAACCATCCAGGTATGCGGGAATGAAAATCACAAAGACCCTGTTCTGCGGAGCGTTGCGGAAACCCACCCGATTGCAGGTCTGAAGAATCGGATCGGAAGCTTCGTAATTCAATCGATGGGTGGCAATAGGAACACCTGCCGCATCGGTTTTAGCAAGATCGCTCTGCAAACGCGGATTCAAGTCCGTATGACCGGTCAGCATGGCGAAAAAAACCAGGATAGGCTCGTTTTCATCCAGATCCTTCTCCAGCCGCGCCAAGGCATCCAGAAAGACATCAACTCCCTTGTTGTGGAATTCATAGCGGCCGGAGATAATCATGATTTTAGTCTGTTTGGGAAAATCGTTTCTCAGGAAACGTGAAGCCCCCTCCAGAAGCTTTTCTCTCGCTTTCAGGGCCGGTGTCCTGTTTTCGGACAGAGCGGGAATATTTTCGATATCCAGGCCGTTCGGCGTGATGACATCGGGCGGACGCCCGAGAAAATTCAGAGCTTCCGTTGCCGTAATCCCGCTGACAGTGGTGAAACAGTCGGCATTTCTGGCTGAAGCGGCCTCCATGGAATATTTCGCCGTGATGTTGTGCGCACTCGCCTCCCGCTGGGGGGAAATGCGATCCATTCCGGAATAGATGTCCAGCCCTGATCCGGCCAAGGATCGGCCCAGAATCGTCGCGTGTGTGGTAAATACCGTCGCAATTTCGGGAGTTTTTTCTTTCAGGTAGAGGAGGCCCGCCCCGCACATCCATTCATGGAAATGCGCAACGGCCGGTTCTTCCCGGGGACGGATCAGAAGATTGTAAACCGTTTCGATTACCTCCCCGCAGGCGTAACTGAACATGACGGGTTCAATATAGTCCCAGCCACCGGCAATAGAATCAACGCCGTGTTCTTCCCACATCATGTATAGAAGTTGGTCCTTATTGTATTTTTTACTTGCGTTCACCAGGATGACTTTCGGCTCTCCGGGAATTTTCCAACGGCCAAAACGGCAGGCAATGTCCTTCATGGCCGTTGTCTCGCGAATTCTCGTCCAACAGTCCTCTTCGGTCTCCTCGAAATCGATATTGGTTTTCAGATCCGGCCCCAGAAGAAAGTAATTCTCTCCATACTCGGCAATAGCCTGCCGCATCTTGCTTGTGATCACCGTATAGATACCGCCGACTTTGTTACTGACTTCCCAGCTGACTTCGAAAAGATAACCTTTCCCCTGTTCCGGCATAGATTGCTCTCCTTTACTTAGGCAAATTGCGGTCAAAATCGTCCAAAATGTTCATGTAGCTGATATAGGCGTCGTAAGGCGATTCCCAAGGGTTAAAGTAGGTATGAACATCACCATCGGCAAACCATTTCGTACACATATAATAAAAATGATCCGATGTCTGCAACATTCGCCATGTCCTCAATACATCTTCGTCTCCTGATTTTTTCACCCTTTCTTCCATCTGATAAAGTGACTGGAGCGCATCCCTTTGCATGCCGTTTCCGGTCCAGGCCGTCAGGTCCCGCTCCGAATCGGCCCAGGAAATCGTTTCCTTTACATCAAGCATCGGGGCCGAGGAGGGATCCGGGATAATCTGAGACGGAGTCCGGAAACCAAGATCGGGGCATTTCAGGATTTCCTCAGGCAATTCCCGGAGAAAATCGAAGATCCCCGTCTCCCGCCACTGGTGTTCACCGAAGGTCTCATAATCCATGAAAAGATTGATCACCTCTGCCGATCCACCGTGCTGATTTAACCATCGGGCATATTTTTTTGCCGTCAGGGGGTACTCGAACCAGTCGGTCGCGGAAAAACGAAAGGAAATGTCGTCCGACAGACGATAATCACGCAGGAGAACGGTCAGATCCGGGCGGGACACGGACCGCCAGACAACATGAGAATTCCACCCGGCCAGCACTTGATCGGCCCCTTCCGTCAGCATGACCTGATAACCCAGCTCCCCCGCCGCTTGGGCGATATCATTATCATAGATCATTTCCGTATTACAGAATGTGACGGCCTTTTGCCCGAAAAGCGCCTCGATCTTTGCACGATGACGATAAACCTGTTCCCGGAATTCCCCCGGAGAATAGAGACTGGCCAGAGAATGATCATACGTTTCATTCAACCATTCCACGTAACCTGTTTCATTTAATCTTTGGAAACTTTCCAAGACTTCCTGCTCTCGGATTTCCAACTGGTCAATCAATGTTCCCGTCAGGGAAAAGGAGATCCGAAAATCCCCTTCGTAGCGACGCAGAAGGTCGAGAAGCAGTTGGTTGACCGGAAGATAGCATTTTTCCGATACTTTGCGGAGGACCTGGGTATTCAATTGTTCATGATCGTAATCATGATGCCGATCGATATCGAAAATGGTATAGCGCCGAAGACGTCGCGGCTGATGAACCTGAAAAAACAGGCAGATAGAGGGCATGTCCTTGTGCTCCTTAGTTAATCATCTTCGTGTAAACGGCTTCGATTTTACGTGCCGCCTCTTTCCAACCCGCCCGCAATAGTTCTTCCCGGGCGCGTGCTTTTAGCTCCTGAACCAGGGGTTTACGGCACAGCAAGGCCATCATTTTATCCGCCATGTCCCGGACATCCCAGAAATCAACAAGAAGGCAATGGTGAAGGATCTCCGCCACACCGGACTGACGTGACAGAATGACAGGCACGCCGTAACGAGTCGCTTCCAGAGGGGAGATACCAAAGGGCTCCGAAACACTCGGCATGACATACAGATCACTCATCCGGAAAATGCGTTCCACCTCTTCTCCGCGCAGAAAGCCCGTAAAATGAAAATGCTTGCCGATACCCATTTCGGCGACTTTTTCGATCATACCGGTCATCATATCGCCGCTGCCGGCCATGAGAAACGTGACATTCGGCAGCCTTTTCAGAACTTCCGCCGCCGCTTCGATAAAATAATCCGGCCCTTTCTGAAAGGTAATTCTCCCCAGGAAAAGAACGTTTTTTTCTTGACCTGCCTTCCCGGATTCGGCAACCTCTTCCGGCATGTCGTGGCCGATCACGCCGTTATGCACCACGGTAATCTTCTCCGGTGGAATCCCGTAGTACTCAATGATCCGCCTACGGGTATAGTTACTCACAGCGATTATATGATCCGCAGCCGTCAATCCGTACCGCTCCATGTCAAAGATCCCTCGATTAATTCCGTCGCCGCTGCGGTCCGGTTCGAGAGAGTGAACGTGAAAGATCCAACGCTTGCCGCTCACCTCCCGCGCCCGGATCGCCGCCGCAACGGTCATCCAGTCATGGCTGTGAATGACATCGAACGTTTCTCGACCGGCAAGGGACGCCGCCGCCCGGGCATACCGGTCCACCTCGGAAAAGAGATCAGAGCCATAGGGCACAAAAGAAGCGACACCGGACGTCCCCAGATCGGACAAGATGCCCGTTTTTATAGTTTGTTGTCGGTTCCGATAACCGGACGCCGTCTGATAGGGATTGAGCGGGGAATCGATAAAAAAGCCCCTCATGGTCGTTTTTTCGTCCAGGGGGACGGTTTCTGCATGTTTCCGAGCTGTCGGCGGTTCAGGCGCAATGAATCGGACAAACCGATCCTGATGAAGGAGGGCTGGCTGGCCCGGCATGACAAAGAGGACCTCAACCTGGTCTTCCACCAGAGCCCGGGTCATACCCAGGCAGGCCGTACCAAGACCGCCGCTCATGTGAGGCGGAAATTCCCAGCCAAACATCAGAACTTTCACGAGAAGCCCCTCCTTCTCAAGGAATATCATTCAGCAACGTCAATAGCCGGATCAGTTCCGCCGTGCTCCAAGCCTGGGAAATGCAACCGTTGGGCCGGTGCGGCGGATCTCCGTCAAACACTTCCGATACACAGCCCACCCCGGCCTGGGGCAAATGACTTTTCAGGAACTGTCTGAGTTGTTTCTGCAGAAAGTTCCTGGCCTTTTTCGAATTTTGGTGTACACGCAGGTAGGCTTCTCCGAAATGTCCCCAAAGCCAGGGCCAAACGGTTCCCTGATGATAAGCCCCATCCCTTTCGGCCATCCGACCTTCATAGCGTCCCCGATAATCGGGATCACCGGGCGCAAGGGTACGCAGACCACAGCAAGTCAGGAGCATACTTTCCACTTTATCCACCACTCCGGTCCAATCA
Organism: uncultured Syntrophales bacterium; assembly: GCA_964408155.1. Classification (GTDB taxonomy): domain Bacteria; phylum Desulfobacterota; class Syntrophia; order Syntrophales; family JAAYKM01; genus JAAYKM01. The sequence continues at coordinate 9,131 of CAYOYJ010000029.1, read as the reverse complement.
TCAGGATCCAACGGAGAATACGGCAGAGAAACGGCAAAAATCTGGTTCGGTCTGATCGCCTCATCAAGCACGCCCTGCCGGCATACATCCCCCAGATAGGAACCGTGATCGATCCAGAATGTCTCTCGGAAAGATCGGCGGATCAGGGCAATCAGATTTTCAAGGGCAAATTCTCGATCGTCGTAGCGCAAGGACAGATCGTGAGTGAAGCATAAGGCATTGTACCACAGGGCGTTAATCTCCACCATATATCCCCAGCGGGGAGTCACCGGCAACCCGTTTACGGCGGCGTCCATCCAGGTCAGACGGGTCCCCTCACTTCCCGCATGGAGAAGCCCGCGTTCATCCATATGGATATCGTAGATTGTTCCAGCCATAAACTGTTTCAAAATCCGCTTCATCACCGGCCAAAGGTGCTGTCGGAGCCAGTGATCGTCTCCGCCGTACTTCAGATATTGCTGTACAGACCAGAAATACCATAAAGAGGCGTCAACAGTGTTGAAGGCGTTTTCTTTTTCATCCTCGGCGAAGAAATTGGGGAATAGGCCGAACTTTTCGAACTCGCCGAAGTTTTTCAGAATTTCCTGTCCTTCCTGAAAACATCGGCGGCAAAACGTCAGACCCGGCAACGAAATCAGGGTGTCCCGTCCCCATTCATAAAACCAGTGATAGCCGGCTAAAATAGCATAGCGGCCGGATGGTGTCCGGATGAGAAGTTGATCCGCCGCTTTAGTCAGACTTTTAATGTTTTCCTTGCATTCCTTGAAAGACCCCACAAAAATACTGTTCCGTTTTTCCGCAACAACCCGCCGCTTCTGTTCTTTCATCCAGATCTTTTTCAAAGTATCGGGGAAAGGATCCGTGGTGAAACCGACATAGATTTCCTTCGCTTCCCTAAAAGGAATCTCAATAATCCCTGGACAATAGAGATCTTCCTGCCAATCATAACCGCGCGCTTTTTCTTCCGCGTATTCGAATCGTTTATACCAGACCCCCAGTGGCAATAATCGGGAAGAGCCGCTCACTTGGATATGCAGGGGCGGCATACCCTCATAGGGCGCCAGCCGGTAACCCTCGGACATGTCCACGATATCGCCACGGAAATAGGAATTCTCCGTGGAAAGACTGTGTATACTGCGATAGGCCAGAAAAGGTTTCAAGCGGAGAATGCCGGACGAATCGGTCTTTTGCAGACGATACCTCAGCACGACAGCGTCCGTCCCCCGGATCATCATAATCTCTTTTTCCAGCGTCTGATTCACGATTTCAAAGGTAAACTTCGGACAGATACCGCAATCAAAACGCTGCAGAATTTTCTGGCCGCCGAGAAAAAAATAACCCGGATACAGGTGGGACACAAAAAATGACTCCCGTCCGGCGATTTCTATGGAATCCTCTACCTTGGAAACAAGGATATGGCGACCGGACGGTTTACTCAGATTTGCGACAAGCAAGCCATGGTACTTTCGTGTATGGCACTGAAGAATCGAACTGGACGCATACCCGCCTGCACCGTTCGTTTCCAGCCATTCATAGTTCAGCGCTTCCGGAGACCGGATGTTGTCACGGTTGTCGATCGTAATCGTTGACATGGATGCCCTCCTTAAAAGGGGATGTCCCGGTTTAGGGTAAAGAAAAAATTTCGACGCCCGATGGTGGTATGAAAAAGAATTTTTCGTCCTTCAGTTGCTGATTCAGTTTAATATTGGATAACGTGACCCGGGTCGCATTGCCGTATGGGTCTTCGAACCAGACCCGATTAATATTGTAAGTCGTTGCGCTGATGTCGATATGGGCTTTTGAAAAACCGGCGCCCCGTTCCCGGGGAATCAACCGCAGGCGATAATCCCCTTTACGGTCAACCTGATCGGTTGCGGCAAACTGCACCTGAAAAGCATCCTTAATCCCGATGAACCCGGATAATAGACGAACGGCCACGGTCGACTGCAAAAGGCGATCCGTTTTCTGGACATAGGCAACCTGATCCTCGGGAATGAATAACCAGGATTTTTCGGTGTTGACCACGAGGGTTTTGACTTGGGGCTTCTCATAAAGCCATAGCATCTTTCTCGGCTTCTTGAAATAGAGACGCCCCTGTTCCCGTTCCGTTTTGCCCATGCTTTTCAGCATCGTTTCCTGAACAAAATCCGCCTGAAAATCCGTGGTACGGTTGTACTGCTCCTCAATTCGCTCCAGCAGATCATCCAGAGACACAGCCCATAGACACGATGCATCCGCAAGAAGAAGCAAACCGACCAGCGCCGAAGCAATTAATGTCAAGCCGGATATCCTCGATTGATCTCTTCGCATTTCCTACCCTTTACCGACAAACACCACAGACCGTTCTAAAACAGCTCGTTACGTCGAGTTTTCCGACAAGATTAAATAAGCATCAGATATTGCGTAATATATTATAAACTATTGTAATTATTATGTTTATTACTTGCCCATAATGTATGCAATAAGGTAGAAAATCGAAGCGGATACAGACTTAGAGACTTTATCCACAGCCTTGTCCACAGGCTTCTCCACATCTCTGTGGATTGCATGACCAAGTGTCCGTTTCGATGCAGAAATCAACATGCCGGCTCTTCTTTCAAGCAATTTTCATTCGCCAGCCAAAGGGATCGATCGCTTGGCCGTATTGAATGCTCAGGATCTCGTTATAGAGTTTTTCAGCCAACGGCCCGGTTTTGCCGTCGTTGATGCCATACTCCGTTCCTTTATAATAGATGTGTCCCACCGGCGACACAACCGCCGCCGTTCCCGAAGCGAATACTTCTTTCAGTGTACCGTCCTGGATCGCCCGGGTCACTTCATTGATGTCGATACGCCGTTCCACGATCTTCATGTTCCAAGAAACGGCCAGCTTCAGAATCGAATTCCGCATGACCCCTGGTAGAATGGTTCCGGCCAAGGGAGGTGTCACCAATTCGTCACCGATTAAAAAGAAGATGTTGCTTGTTCCCACCTCCTCGACAAATCGGCGTTCCACCGCATCAAGCCACAGCACCTGAGTGTAGCCCATCTCGTTGGCCAAGCGCATGGCATAAAGACTGGCGGCGTAGTTACCGCCGGCCTTGCAGGCACCGGTGCCTCCGGGCGCAGAGCGCACATATTCCTCACTGACGTAGATTTTAGTCGGATTGAAACCCTCTGGATAGTAGGCACCGACCGGTCCTGCAATAATAAAAAACAGAAATTCCGCGGATGGATGGACGCCTAGCGCGGCTTCCGTGGCGATCATGGCGGGCCGGATGTACATGGACGCCCCTTTTGACTTGGGAATCCAGCCCCGGTCGATTAAAACCAGCTCTTTGACCGCCTCGACAAAAAAAGACTCGTCGATCTCGGCCATGCACATGCGCCTTGCGGATACATTCATTCGCTTTGCATTTTCATAGGGACGGAAAAGATAAATCGACCCGTCATCACCACGATAGGCCTTCATGCCCTCAAAAATCTCCTGACCGTAATGGAGACACTGGGCTGTCGGTTCCAGCGGCAGGGGACCAAAGGGCCCCAGCAGCGGATCATACCATCCCTTTCCCTGATGATAACGCATCGTAAACATGTGATCCGAAAAGATTTTCCCGAAACCGAGTGCCGCTTCGTCGACCGGTTTGGCTTTTCTTTTTTCTTCGGGAACCGGATTAACCATGATTTCCATAAAATCTCACCCTTTCGCGTATTAGTAAGTATTGTATCTCCCCGGTCAGATTATTTTATTAGCACTAAATCAGCCTGCGATCAAGGTTTCTGTACTGAATGGCCTCGGCGACATGACGTGAACAGATCTCTCCTTCGCCGTCCAGATCCGCAATTGTCCGGGCCACTTTGAGAATCCGGGTAAAGGTGCGGGCGCTCATACCGAGACGGTCCATCGCCATCTCGAGGAGTCCCTGCGATTCCTCATCGAGTTGACAAAACATTTTTACCTGACGTTCCGTCATCCGTGCATTCACCAGGATGTTCGATCCGTCAAAACGCTGACACTGCAGGCTCCTCGCCTGCATGACCCGCCGCCGAATCTCCCCAGACGACTCCGCCGCACGTTGGATGGTAAGATCGCGGTAGCGCAAGGCCGGTACTTCAATGTGGATATCGATTCTGTCCAAAAGCGGTCCGGATATCTTTCCCTGGTATTGCCGGATCTGAGTCATGGAACAGCGGCAGGCTTTCAATTTATCGCCATAGTAACCGCAGGGACAGGGATTCATCGCCGCAACAAGCATGAAGCGCGCGGGATATGTCGCGCTTGCCGATGAGCGTGTAATCGTGACCGTTCCGTCTTCCAAGGGCTGCCGCAGAGCCTCCAGAGCGTTTTTTCGGAATTCCGGAAATTCATCAAGGAATAGCACACCGTGATGGGCCAGACTGATTTCGCCGGGTTTCGGCACATGCCCGCCGCCGACCAATCCGGCATCGGAAATGGTATGATGCGGCGCACGGAAGGGCCGGGTTCGCACAATCATCTGTTCCCGGTTGAGCAGACCGGCCACGGAGAATATCTTTGTGGTTTCAATCGCTTCCGAAAAAGACCACTCCGGGAGAATCGTCGGCATACGCTGAGCCAGCATGGTCTTTCCCGAACCGGGCGGTCCGATCATCAGCACATTATGGGCGCCTGCGGCGGCAATTTCGAGGGCCCGCTTGGCCTGTACCTGGCCTTTGATTTCACAAAAATCGGCCAGACCGGACAGACTGTTGAAAAAAAGTTCTTCCGCATTGAGCCGGGGAGTGGCAAACACTTTCTCTCCCCGGAAAAAAGCAACCACATCGGATAGATTATCGACGGCAATGACCTCAATCCCTCCCACCATCGCGGCCTCCAGGGCATTTTCCTCCGGCACGATTACCCCTCTTTTTCCCGTTTCCCGCGCCAAAAAAGCGGTGGGTAAAACGCCTTGGACCCCTTTTACCCGGCCATCCAAGGACAACTCTCCCACGATCAGATAATCTCCAAGGGCCTCCGGTTGAATCAGCCCCTCGATGGCCATCAGACCAACGGCTATGGGCAGATCGAAAGCCGTCCCCTCTTTCTTCACATCTGCAGGAGCCAGATTAACGGTGATGTGGTTTCGGGAATAACTGTAGCCTGAATTTTTCAGTGCCGCCCGGATACGATCCTTACTCTCCTTGACCGCAACGTCGGGAAGCCCAACCGTATAAAACTGAGGCAAGCCGGGAGAAACATCGACTTCCACTTCGACGGCACAGGATTCGACTCCGATAGTGGTGCTGCTGAATAGTTTGACAATCATCCTCGCCCCCCCGGAATGCATGCATCATGCACATTTAAAAAAGAAAGTCCGCAAGCATAGATGATCGATCCGATGACGGGCTTTCGACTAATCACTGTCCCAATATCTATAATAATATTCAATATCCGGCAAGATTTTTCTCCTTTAGGAGTACGGCAGCGGGATTCTGCCCTTACCTGACCGAAACGGTCCTTTTTTCGTCAACCCTTCCAAGAGAATCCCTTTGTATATGGTTAATTTGTTGATATAAATAGGTTACAAATATATGAAATAAATTTTTATTTTCATAACCTGCACCCCAAACCTGCGCTTGACGACCGATAAGGCCTGTGTTACTTACTCAGCGAATAATTCCCGGCGCGCACATCCATCCTAAAAAGAGAGGTATCAGTGACAGAGACCCTATCTCATCTCGACGCAAACGGACAGGCAAAGATGGTCGACGTGACGGTTAAGGAACCGTCCTTAAGAGAGGCCGTCGCAACGGGCCGGATCCGCATGTCGCCCCACACCCTCGCCCTGATCCAGGAGGGAGGGATGCCGAAAGGCGATGTCTTCGGCGTCGCCCGAGTGGCGGGAATCATGGCGGCCAAGAAAACGGGCGAATTGATTCCCATGTGCCATCCCCTGGAGTTGACGCACATTGAAATCCGGTTCGATATCCATCCGGAATCGGGGGAAGTGCTTATTGAAGGCCGAGCAAAACTGTTTGGACGAACGGGTGTCGAGATGGAGGCCCTTACGGCGGTCAGCATTGCCGCCCTTACGATTTACGACATGTGCAAAGCCGTCGACAAAGAGATGATTTTGACGGACATCATGCTCGTAAGAAAGTCAGGCTGCAAAAGCGGCCTGTTTGAGAGAAAAAGCTGACCATTCAGGACTTTCCGCAAGGCTGAAGATCATGGATACGCATCACTACAAAATAAAGCTTTCCTTTACGATCCCTTTCGGCTTGACGAGCTGTCTGCTTCTGGTTCTGTTGGTCATGTCTTTTTTTTATCGCCGGGCTGCAGCCGAGACCATGGTCCTGGCGGTCCTTTTGTGCGCCGCGTTGCCGGTTCTTTTTGAAATATCGTACCGCCTGGTCACAACCGACGCCGTCGGTGTGACCATCAGAAAGTTCCTGCGGAGCCGGACCATCCCCTGGGAAACCATCAGTCAGGTGGGACTGGTCGCCGTGCGACGCAAATCTTACCTGTTGTTGACAACCCGTAAGGGTTTTTATATTCTCTCCAATTCCTATGGAGACTTTATCCGTCTTGTCCGTGACATCACGGACCACGTGCCGCCCGACCGGGTTGATGCGGAGGTCCGTCAGCAGTTGGAAGATCCGCTCATCAACCGCGGCGACGTCTTCTCCATTTGGCTCGCCGTAATTTTGATGCTTGGATTGATCGTGATGAAACTGTTTGGAGTAATCTAAAAACCTATTGTTAAAGGACATGCTATGGCCAAGAAGGACAGAAAAACGGAAATGGAACTGCTGGGCGATACCGTAAAGGAAGACGCAGACTCACCCCTGTTCATTATCGAAGATATTCTGCGCAGAGACCTCGAAAATATCGTAACCGTCCTCAATTCCAAGGGAAACGGGAAAAGCACCCTTTATGATGATGTGATGACGATCGTCGATCGTATTTTGTTCAAAATTGCCCTGAATCGATCCGGTCAGGTGAAAACCACTGCCGCAACTTATCTCGGAATCAATCGCAATACATTCCAGAAAAAAATGATCAAACTGGGAATGAATGGCCGGGAAGACTGAACCTCCGAGATCCAGGAAGGAGAATAAAACCTGCAGGCCCTGCGTCATGTTCGTCAGGGCCTGATTGCATGATAAAGATCATGAATCAATCCAAGCTTATAGAAGCTCTACGGCAAAAGGGTGTGGTCATCCCCCAACCCGCCGCCGTCGATATTGGAATGGATGTCAATATCGCCCACATTTCGGGCGAAGGCGTCGTGCTCTATCCGGGCGTCAAAATCTACGGATCCGACACGGTCATTTCCGCAGAGGTAAAACTCGGTTACGAAGGCCCTGTGACCATTGAAAACTGTCAACTGGGTCCGCGCGTCGAACTCAAGGGCGGCTTTTTCCGCGCCTCGGTCCTTCTTGAAGGCTGCAGTCTGGACGGCGGCGCCCATGTCCGGGAAGGATGTCTTTTGGAAGAAGAGGTAAAAACCGGACACACGGTCGGGCTGAAGCAGACGATCCTCTTTCCCTTTGTCACCCTGGGCAGTCTGATCAACTTCTGCGACTGCCTCATGGCCGGCGGAACGGACCGTAAAAATCACAGCGAAGTCGGCAGCAGTTACATCCATTTTAACTACACCCCTCAGCAGGACAAGGCCACACCCTCTCTCATCGGCAGCGTTCCGGAAGGTGTCATGCTCCGTCAGAAGGCCATTTTTCTGGGCGGACAGGGGGGACTGGTCGGTCCGGCCCGGATCGGTTTCGGCACCGTGATCGCCGCAGGCGTCGTCTACCGGGGAGACTGTCCGGAGGGGGGAACGCTCATTGCGGACGTACAACACGACATTCGGTCTAAGCCATTCCATCCCGGATTGTACGGTTCCCTGGCTCGCCGTATTCATAACAATCTGTTCTATCTGGCCAACCTGCTGGCACTCAATCAATGGTATATCCACGTCCGGCGACCGTTCTTCCAAAGCAACTCCCGGGCCGAAGCGCTGTATCAGGGTGCTCTGAATACTCTGGAGGCCGCCATACAGGAACGGCTGAAACGCCTGGACGGGCTGGCTGAAAAAATGGATAGTTCCCTCGCACAGGTCTCACAACATTTGAAAGGACAGGCAAAAAAAAGGGCGATCCAGGAACAGAAAACCTTCCGGAATCGGTGGCCCGACATGCGAGGAGTTTTCGTGTCAAATCTGGAGGAAACCCTGGGTTCGAACGATCGACGTCAATTTCTCGTCGAACTTGACCGCACCGCAAACCGCCGGGGCCAATATCTTCCGACAATCAAAGCCCTGCCTTCCGTCGCGATCACCTGTGGAGAGCGCTGGCTTAGGCAAGTCGTCGACGGCATCGTCGGTCACAGTACATCCATCCTGATGGGAGAGAACTCTGATAAATGAATTTTATCCACATGATAAGTAGATTACTTTGTTCGTTCAGGACATGGCATGGGTTTATCGGCACCGATCCGGACCGCTGCCCTCCGCGATCGCTGATCCTTTTTCCGTATCATCCGGCGACTTTTTTCTGCGGCCTGGCCGGCATCCTTGCCGTCAAGGGTCCGGTGCATAAGACAAAAGCGGATCCCATACATACCTTTACCGCATTTTATGACAAAGTGAAGACCTTGCAAATTGCCGATGTGCAGGCCGGGATTTTACCTCTGGAAAATTATCTGGAGGGCGGCTGCAGCCTGGAAGAAATGTCCCGAAGACTGCTGGACCTCAAGAGCGACGACTTTTTCCGTGTACTCGCCTCCCATCCACAAATCGCGGTGAAACTGGAGGGACTGGCGGAAGATATGAAGGCCTTTCTGGTTCGGGAAGAAGCCGTGCTGGAAGAAGCGGCGGCTTTTTTCACCACGGATAGTCTGGAAAAAATCAACCGGTCCATGATCATGCTCCGGGATATCGTCTGGGCACTGGAAAAAGACGTGCTGACAACCTTCAAACAGCTCAAGGAACTGATCGGGGAGCGCGGCGGCGCACCGGTGACCGAATCCCTGGTAAAATACAAAAAAATAAACTTTCTCCTGAACTGCCTCAACCGCCTGGAAGTAAGAGGCCGGGATTCCGCGGGCATCCAGATATCGTTCACTGCGGCAAGGAAAAACGTTTTCCCTGACATCATTCGCCGCCTCAAAGAAAAGAACCTCCTCGAGGAAC
>CAYOYJ010000028.1:0-20256 GCA_964408155.1 uncultured Syntrophales bacterium | reverse complement strand
TTGATTATATTTTAGGGCTTGTTAAAAAGTACCACGAAGACCACATCAAGAACCGCGAACTGCTTGTCGACATTAACAAAGCAATAGATTCCAGCGTTGAACTGCGCAATAAGAAAGATTTGATTAACCAGTTTATCGCGTCGCTTGATATCCATTCGGTAGTGGATGAAGACTGGCGGAAGTATGTTGAGAAGAAAAAGATTGAGGAACTTGAGGAGATTATCAAGCACGAAAATCTTGATCACGATGAAACCTATAAATTTGTGCGAAATGCGTTTCGTAACGGCAGTGTTGAATCAACGGGGACCGCACTGGTCAAAGTCTTACCGCCCGTGTCACGCTTCTCCCCCGGAGGCGAACGGTCCAAAAAACGCGAGAGTGTTTTGGATAAGTTGACCCGCTTCTTTGAGCGGTTCTTTGATATTTCTGGCGGGATATTTTAGCAAAAACAGATAAAAAGACGCTACACTGAACAGTATTTCTGCTGCGCCGAATTTTCGCCAGTGAGTTTCGCCGTTGCTTTTATTAAATCTATAATGATCAAGTCTGATAACTTTTCTTAAGTCAATCTTCGCAGGAAAATATCGGGACATCCACTTCCACTATTTTCAGTATCAAAAAGAAAAAATATAGGAAGTGCCCCCGTTTTGCCCCGTTTTGCCCAAAACGATCAGCAGCAGAACTGTCCGTTTTCGTAAATCACCAACTTCTTTCCGTTTTTCAGTGTTGCGGTGACCGTCTTTCGCTCGGTGTTCACCAGATCCCAGTGCAGGGCCGAGTCGTTGAACCCCAGCTTTTTCTTCAGGACCTTGTTCATCTGAGCAATGTCTCCGGAAAAGGTATCCGTATAGGACGCGCCCAAAGCGATGTGGGTATTGCCGTATTCGCCGCCGTAGTTTTCATCAAACAGGGTATCGGCCATGAAGCGGTCGATCCGCGAAAAACGGCGATCCGTCAGGGAAAATTCGCCGACACGTTTCGCCCCCGGGTCCATCGCGAGCTGTTTTTTGGTGAACGCATCCCCCTTATCCGCCTGGACATCCACCACATTTCCCTTCTCGAACACCAGTTTTACCCCTTCAACATAATTGCCGCTCCGATAGGAGGCCTGGTTCGCATAGAAGGTCCCTTCCGTTCCCCGCCAGTCCGGGGACATGAACAGTTCAAAACTGGGAATATTGTGCCCGGAAATGCCGATCCACCGCCGTGATTCCCCAGGGGTAATCCGGAGATCGATATGCTCCGCTTCGATGTGGAAGCACTTAACGGGCAGCGCGTTGAGCCATTTTTTGATTTTACCCACTTCCTTATAAATACGTTTCCATTCACCGACGGGGTCGATCTTGTCGAGGTAACAGGCCCGGATGACCTGATGGGTATATTCTTCCAGGCTGAGCTTCGCCTGAGCGGCCAGTTCCTCTGTGGGAAAAAGACAAAGGGTCCAGCCGTGGAGTCCCTGATGCTCTCTTTCTTCCATCAACTCCCGCAGGGGTTTGCGCGCCACCATGGCCCGGGCGATTTTGCGGGGATCGACCCCGCCCAGATGGGTCAGGGATTCGGGCGCCCGGAGAAAGATCCGGCCATCCAGCTTTTCGTAAGTTGGCTTATCCCCGGGGGAAAGGAAGGCAAGCTGCCGGTCGTCGGCCTTCTCATAAAAACTTTTCTCCATCGCGGTTGTCATGCCCAGCCGTTGAATCGGATGGAGGCCCAGATCGAGGAGCCGCCCGAAGAGAATTTCCGCCAGTTTCAGCGCAGGCAGGTCATATTGCAGCAGCACCATGTCCCCTTTTTTCAAGGGTTTCACCCGGGCCGTCTTCAGTCCCCACAAAAGGACGTCGGCGTATTTTTCCAGTTGTTCTTGCGTCATCATCGATTCAATCTCCTTACGGTTTCGTGTCCGGGGAACCAACCCGGCATTCAATATTAACTGTATAACTGCTTGATCCCCTTAATGAACAGCTCAACGGCAATGGTGGTTAAAAGCATGCCCATGAGGCGTTCGATGGCGATCAGCACCCGGGTTCCGAGGACCCGGCTGATCTGGTTGGACAGAAAGAGGATACAGGTCGCCAAAAACCACGCGACCACCAGAGCCGCAAGCCACTCCGGCCAGCGGAACGGTTCGCGCGCCATGAGCAGGAGCACCGTCGCCAGGGCGGAGGGGCCGGCGATAAAGGGAATCGCCAGGGGAACAATCAAGGGTTCCCCTTCGGGAGATTTCCCGAATATCTCCTCCGAATCGGAAAAGATCATCTTCAGCGCGATCAGAAAGAGGATGATTCCTCCCGCCATGCTCAGGGCGGGAGCGGAAATATCCAGAAGGAGCAGCACATAGCGGCCGGCAAAGAGAAAAAAGACGAGGACCGCCAGGGCGATTGCCATTTCCCGCAGGATAATCCGCCGCTGGCGCCGATAATCGATGTGCTTCAGGACGGACAGAAAAAAGGGAATGTTCCCGAAGGGATCAATCACCAGGAAAAGCAGCAGCGCCGCCGAGAAAATGGACATTTAAACCTTCCTTGACCGGTTGAGATTTTTAACCCCGCAATACCGATTGAAACGATGAAGAAATCGCCTTGTTTCGGTTTTCCTGCCCCCCCACCTTTTCTATATCACCTCAGGACCTTCGTAAATATCCCGCAAAGCCGCGTCCGGCCCCTCCCGGTCGGTTTTCAGGGCCAGGGGCAGATAATCGAGAATGTCCTGCGCGGTCATTCCGTCCTCGCCCAGGTCCTCCGCCGCCAGGTCGCCCGCCAAACCGTGGAGAAAGACCCCCTTGCGGACCGCTTCTTCCGTGTCCAGCCCCAATCCGCACATGGCGGCAATCGTCCCCGTAAGGACATCGCCGCACCCTGCGGTGGCCATGCCGGAGTTGCCGCTGAGATTCACGTAAACTCGGCCCTCGGGACTGCCGATCAGCGAATGGGCGCCTTTCAGGACGATAAACGCTCCGAGGTTCTTCGCCGTTTCCTGCAGGATATCGATCCGGTTCCGCCGAATTTCGTCAACCCCTTTCCCCGTGATCCGGGACATTTCTCCCAGATGCGGCGTCAGGATCGTCTCGCCCTTGCGTTTGCGAATCAGGTCCGGATGACCGGCCACGGCAGTGATGCCATCGCCGTCAATGAGAACCGGTTTTTCGATAGCTGCAAGCAGTTCCCGGACGAGGCGCTGGGTCTTGTCATTCAAAGACAGGCCGGGACCGATCACGATGCAATCCATCTTCGCCGCCAGATCCAGCAAAGCCTGGCGGTTCTCCGGGGCGATGCTGCCGTCGGCCGTCTCCTTCTGCGGAACCAGCACGATCTCGCTGCCCTTCTGGGCGATGAACGGGGCCATGCCGGCGGGCAAGGCCAGGCGGGAATAACCGCCTCCCGCTTTCAAAAAGGACAGGGCGGAAAAATAGGGCGCCCCAAAATAGGACGCGGCGCCGGCGATGACGAGGGCCTCGCCCATGGAACCCTTATGGCCGTCGGGATTCCTGGCCGGCAGAGGAACAAAATCATTGACCTGAATTTGAAGCGCTTCCCGGTCGTACAGCTCGGGAGGAAAAGTAATGTGGCAGACGGAAAGCCTTCCGCCCATTTCATAACCCGGATAGAGCAGATTCCCGATTTTCGGCACGCCGAACGTGACGGTAAAATCGGCCCTGACGGCGACACCCATGATCTCGCCGGTGTTGCCGTTGATCCCCGAAGGGATATCGAGACTGAGGACCGGTTTGCCGCTTTCGTTGACGAGATCGATCACATCGGCGTAAAGCCCCCCCACCTCCCGGTCCAGACCGGTGCCGAAGAGGCCGTCGATAATGCCGTCACAGTGGAGGACATCTCTTATCAAGTCATCAACGGCGCCGACCGTTTCCATCTCCACCGGCAGGCCGGAGATGATCGTGTAATTCGTCCTGGCCGCCCCTTTGTACTTTCCCGGATCACCCAGGACAAAAACCTTGGCCGTTCCACCGTCGGCCAGAATTTTCCGGGCCACGACGAATCCGTCGCCTCCGTTGTTTCCTCCACCGCACAGGACCACGAATTTCTTCCCCCGGATGCCGATTTCCCGGTTCAGGACAAATGCCGAAGCCAGTCCGGCATTCTCCATCAGGATTTCCTCCGGTATATTGAGCTTTTCGATGGCAAACCGGTCCATGGACCGCATCTGTTCGACTCTGGCAATCTTCATCTTTTATCTCCTTGAGGCCGCCGTATTAATTCAATCCCCAGACAGACAGTAACGGAACAATCTTGATTTTCAGAATACCCGTGAACATTGCGCCGACAATGAACCCCATAAACAGTAGCAACAACATGATCGCCCAAACTTTGAGTCCCCTCCCCCGCGTCACGACAGAACGACCGGGCAGCGTGAAACTCGAACCGGAAAAGGCCCGGCAAAGCTCGAAGGCTGCCTCAGCCAGTTCACGATTTATCATGACCGGTTCCTTGACGAGCAGGCTCGCTCCCCGATCATTTATCACAAAGCCGGTTCGGCGTAAACCGGGAAGGCCCGTATCATCGATCCCGCCGCTCCGGAGCACAAGACTTGCCAGACGCTCCAGGCAGGTGCGGACATCGCCGCTTTGCAGAAACCGCGTCGCCTTGTCTTTTCCCCCGGCCCAGGCTTTCAGTGTGTCGATCCCCGTATCGACTCTTTTCAGATAAATATCCCGATATTCATCCCGGATCGCCGTCGCAGCGAAGGGATCGACGTTTAAGACACAGAAAAAGGGAAAAGACAAAGGACGCATGAAACGAAAGATCAGGCCCGTTCCCAAAATTCCTCTTTCGTGATCAACCACCGTGGCAATTGCCATCGTCAATTCCTGATATACCCCGGCATAACAGGGGCCATACCGAACGGGCGATCCGGCGCCACCCGTTTCCGGGGACTCCCAGGTTCTCGCCAGAGTAATCCCCAAATCACGGGCCAGACCGGCATATTCCGCGGGAATCCGGCTGTAATTCCGAAGCCCGGCGAAGACAATTACAACCACACAGATAAGAAATCCCAGCAACACCCAGACCACAAAATACCCTCACAAAATTATTGAAAACACCATACAGGGAATCATGTCTGTTCTCAATAGAGCATTCCGATCCGGCCGGTAAATGAGCAACAGGCTTGTGCGCGGGGACAACGATCATCATGTCCGAGACGGGTTGCGAACATGAGCCTTATCGCCGGTCCTGTCAGATCAAAAGGGAAAATCCCGGCGGTACGGGAAATTGGGATGGGAAAAGATGTCGTTCTATGATAATTGGAAGCCATCATTCAGGTATTGTTTGCCCTCAAAAAAATCGATAAACAACTGATTAACCTAAAGGAGGAACCACGATGAACATGATTCAGGAGTTCAAGACCTTTGCCATGCGTGGAAATGTTGTCGATATGGCCGTCGGTATCATTATCGGCGGTGCTTTCGGGAAGATCGTCTCGTCTTTCGTTGCCGATGTCATCATGCCGCCCATCGGACTCCTGATCGGCGGCGTCGATTTTACCAATCTGGCGATTATCCTTAAACAAGCCGTCGGAGATACGCCGGCGGTCACGTTGAGCTACGGGAAATTCATTCAATCCGTCGTCGATTTTGTCATCATTGCCTTCGCCATCTTTCTTGCTATCAAGGCCATGAATACATTACAGAAAAAGAAAGAAGAAGCGCCGGCACCTCCACCCGCCCCAACCCCGGAGGAAAGTCTGCTTACCGAAATCAGAGATATTCTCAAGCATAAGTAACTGTGCGTCAGTTGAAATGCTTTGTCGTGCCTGAGGTGCTGAAAAGAACCCTTGTCACACTTGATCGCCGGGGAGACGTCTTAAAATTAAGGAGGAAAGCATGGCGCAGAAGAACTCTTTCCATGCGAAGGTCCATATTCTGAAAAGCGGGTTCGACATGGGTAAAACTCATATGGTTATCGGGTTGCTGGTCATCCTGTTTCTTATGCTGTGGGCGCCGCCGGCCTGTAATCCGGGCAACCAATCCGCCGTACAGAGTCAACCCCAGACCGCCGTTGTCGCGCAAGAGAACAGGGCCCTGGACGGCGGGACGCTTCTGGCTGAACGGTGTTCAACATGCCATGGCACGAACAAAGTCAGGCAGACACGAAAAACAAGCGAAGGATGGGATAAAACCGTGTCCCGCATGATGACCAAAGGCGCCCGCTTGGCGGAAGGTAAAAAGACCTTCTTGCTGGACTTTCTTCTAAAGCATTACGGACTGTAGACATTCGACTGTATTAATTTACGGCCGGATAGAAAAATCGAACGCCTTGCCAATCACCGTGATATGGGTTTTATCGGGCAAAAAATATTTTCGTAATGAAAGGAAAAAGACATGAGCATATACGATGACCGCGATATCCCCGATCAGGAGGAAAAATCCGACGATAAAGTTGTTGTAGAGGCGAGAATCAAACCCGAAACGGACATCGTTCGGGGCAAGCTCTTATTTGATGGATGCGGGAAAGTGGTGTCCATCGGAACCGGCGTTTTGACGGTAAAACCGGGAGATGAGGTCTTTTTCGATCAAACAGCCGGTGAAGATATTCTGCTTTTCGGGAAAATACTCAAAATACTCAAGGAAAGCGAAGTGACACTGACCGCCACGATGGATAACTGAACAGAAAGCAGATCCTTTAACGTTTCAAAATAATAAGATATCTGATCGGATATTCTTGCTCATATATGATCCGTCAAAAGAAAAAAACAAGACCCTCTCCATGAACAAAACGTCGACGTTAAGCGTAATTCTGGAAACGTTTTTTCTTTCCAGCCTCATAAATGGGAATATGCGCTTGACAGGATTCATGAATTTTTGCATGGTTTTCTCGCATTTATCGACTGAAAAATCACCCATGCAGGAAGAATGCAAAATACCTGAGATAAACGCGGGGCAGATTTCTTTTAATGGAAACATCATTCCCTGGTACGGGCGGAACAGATCGTGGATAGCCGGTGGGTGGGTTAACAATAACATAACCGAAGGGAAATGAGGATGAGAAGTAAATTTAGCTCTCCGTTATGGGCGCTTGTGTTCTTGATCCCGCTATATTTAACGACGGGGGCCGCCTCCGTTTATGCCCTGACCGATCAGCAGGCCAAGGTGGCGGGTTATGTCGGGTTTGAGAACCATCCCGACAAATTCGACTTTGACGGCATGCCCCGGACCCTGCCGAGCGGCGAACTGGAACGGCTTTCCCGCGGGAAAATCATAGTGGGCATGGTCATTACCAAAAAGAATGTGGAAGGCATCAAGAAGGAACTCATTGCTTTGACAAGTCCCGGCGTCTACAACATGATTAAAAAAGGTATGGAAATTGTTGTTGCCGATTACAAACCCTGGCCTGTCCCTAAGCTTTACGGTGCGGCCACCAAAGCCAATCGCGGGAAAGCGATGATTGCGCTTGACCGAAATCTCAAAACCACAAGCGGTGGTTGGTGGACCGGAGGCGAACCTTTCTTCGATCTGACGGAAGCCGATCCCGACGCCGGTATCAAGGCCTGGTACAATCAGGTCCATGTTTATGATGGTGACGACTTTACCCATGACTGGGTGAACATGTTCTTTGTCGGGAGTACGGGGAAACGCGAAAGAGTCGTGGAGATGTCCTGGGACCGGATTTTTCTGACCAGCAGGGAAATTCTTTCTCCCAAACCCGCTTATGATACAAAGATGAGCAATGTTTTTTTCAAGGAACTGGTTTATGTACAAACGCCCCCTGACTTACAGGGTTACGGAAATCTGACCTACCGCTATAACGACCAGAATAAATTGGATGATTCCTTCACGTACATTCCCATGATGCGACGTATCCGTCGCGTCACCAGCGGCCAGCGCTTCGATGCTTTTGTCGGTTCCGATTCATCCATCGGCGACTTCAGGACACTCGATGTTCCCGTAGCCCGCTGGAACTGGAAGCTGATCGATATGCAACCCAAACTGACCACGCTTTTTTCCACGGACTTCATCACTGAAAACAAGGCGGCTCAGCGGCGTCATCCCGTGACGGTCGGCGATAAGTTCCCCCGGATGAACTGGCGATTGTGGCCCAGCGTTTTCGTTATTGAAGCCACGCCCAAGACTCCCGCCGACTGCGGCGTTTACCGCAAAAAAATCCTGTGGGTTTTAGGGGGGTGCTGGAAGAGCGGCTTGGCCGATGCCTATGATCTGGAGGGTAAGCTCTGGAAAACAACCCAGAACTATTTCTACGGATACGGTGACGGCAGGCTACTCGATCTCTTCTCCCACTATGAAACGGACTTCTACACCTACGATCATCAACGGGATCATGCCTCACCTTGGCATATTGATCTCCCTTATCGCAAGTTCAACGTAGGTTTTTCCGCCGAAAGGTTCTCCACCAAGTACCTGCAGCGGTACGGTCATTAGGAATTTCGTCACTGCGCCTTGCATGGGGAGGATGCCAAAATTCCCTCGCGACCACTCAACCGTCCGATGCGTTTATGGCCTTGACAGGTTCATCTCTGTTCGTTTTTCATCTGTAACAAACTGAAATGATTTTACTTTATCCCCAAGATCGCCCAAGTCTTCAAAAGCCCCCCGTGTTGATGAAATCGTCCGGAGAACCTCTCCCCGGAAATATTCATCGGCGTAGAGGATCAGTCGGCGGCCGTTCGGCACCCGCGCTTTATTGATGCGACCGTACTTGCTCGATTCGCCCCCCCACCAGGGCACGGTGGGCCAGTTCCCATTGGGGAAAAAAATCTTGCCGTCTTTTTGATATTCGAAAGCCCCTTCCCAACTATCAATGAACAGGAGCGACTGAACCGGCATGGCTTCAATCCGGGTATTATCAATAAAGCCGCTATAACTTCTGAATCCCGGCGCCTCAAACAGACCTACCCCCTGCATATTCTTACCGCAGGGCACCGTGATACCTGCGGAAATCCCCGTATACTCCAGCTTTTTATCCCATCGGAAATACTTTGTCCGGATATCGGCAGCCAGATTTTCATATTGAGAATGAACACTGATCGCAACCGAGCCGCCGTCTTTTAGTTTGGCCGTCAGAACCGGTCTTGCATATCGGGGATCCTTCCAGGGATCGCCGCTCTTCCAAGGGTTGACAACAGGCTTGCCGCTTTTACAACCGGCTTCGATACGGCTCAGGATCCAGTTAATATTTCGGTAAGTGAGCATATCGGATACGGCGGCCCCATCCCGTCGCGTATCAATTTCCTGCAGGAGGGGAATAAATCTTTTCATCGCTCTCCCCTGACCGGTGTCATTGGCCTGAGATGACAACAACTTGGAAGCCGATTCGGAAAGTTGAAGGGCCGGTCGATCGACAAAGCCGCCGATTTTATCCGATCCGAGCAGGAAGCGATCCGGATGCTCGACAATAAGGTCGGCCCAGGCTTTCAGATCCTTTTCAATGCCGTTCTCCCAGACAATCCAGGAAAGATCGAAGTAGAGATTCGGATGGGCGACCAGAAGCCGCCTGAGCAGCGTCAGATGATCCCGAATGTAAAGATTCCGACTGAGCCCGGCATGGGCCCAGATCACGGTTGTGTCGGGATGACGAGTCAACAGGTCGGTTATTTCTTTCAGGTAGACCGGGTCTCGAAGATCATCGGGGCCTTTTGATGTTTCATCGGCAAGGTTCTGATGAATCAAAACGGGCATCCGATTGGCGGCTGCAAAATCAAGGATCGGGTCCAGAGCCGCACTGTCGCCCTCCGGACTCAAGGGCGTCAGTCGGTTGAAAACACCCTGGCGCATCATGAGTTCCCCGATGCCGCAAAGCTCAGGATGATGATTAAACATTTCCATTACATAATAAATTTCGTTGCGGTCCATGACGTTTATGCCCTGCAGAAAAGGATAGATCTTGGCTTTCTGCTTGGGAGAAAGCTTGCCGTAATCCATCAGCAAGCGGTAATCCCCCCTTTTTGTAAAATAAACAGGCGGGGTATCATTCACTCCCGTCTGCGGATCCAGATAATACTTCTCCCGCTCAACTCTGATCTCCGGCCAGGAAATAGCGTATCCCAAACCGAATACGACGGAACGCTCAATCTTATTTTGTTCCATTTCCGGCAAGAGATTCTCAAAACCCTGGGACTGAACCACATAATTGACATAATGCAGATGGGCGTCCGTAAATTTGTAATCCCGTCCATCACTGGAACAAGGAGGCAGAATCATCAACAAGCTCAAAAACGACAGCAGGCCGGTGCATCCCTTAAGTATATTCTGTATCCTTCCTCTTGCCATCTTTTCCTTCCTCCGATTGAAAGCGTATGACCAACCCTAATCACTGCGGGCCCCTCTTCTCTGAACGGAACAAGTCTTTTACGGGTTCCCGTCGGCAACCGCTTTTTACCTGCCTGGTATGCAAAGCTCGTCTCCGTCTCGGCAATAAAAAGAGAAGTAGCCTGTCGCATCCGTGCAGGGTGCTGATGATTAGTCGCAAATAAATATAAAAAACCGCGGTAAATAACACAATGATTTTTCTGATGTCCAAGCAGCCAGGGCCAACGAAACCTCTGTTGCGGAGGGGAGGTTGCCGCCGACATGTATATGAAAAGATCAAGAAAAAAGACCGGATTCCCATTCTGGTGCGGGAAGAGGTGTTATGTCCCTGAAGATCTGCGCTGGAGGCGGCAAATCCTCTCTTACTGATATTATTTGCTGTCCGGATTCACCGGCATTTTTGATCGGCTGCTCCGTCCGGAAGTACAGAGGCGGCAAAACCCAGCCAATCTCACGATAGGAATTGGAAGGTGGAAAAAAAGCACGTCCGGCTGACAGGAGGCAGTTTCTCTATCGCCCCGTAAATTAACGCTTTATCCTGCTCAGAGGCTCCTGCTGACTGATGCAGTGCAGGCTACCCAATCCCCAGATCAGATTGTAACAGTCGATACCGATGACCCGGCGCCCGGGAAACAGATCCTCTAAAATGGCCAGCACCACCCGATCATGCGGATCCCGAAACGTCGGGACCAGCACAACGTCATTGGCGATGAGAAAATTGGCATAACTGGCGGGTACCCGCTGGCCGTCGAATTCGAAGGGCCGGGGCATGGGCAGCTCGACGATCCGGAAGGGATTCCCCGACCGGTCCGTCATGTTTTTCAATTGCATAAGATTGTTTCGCAGGGGCCGATAGTTTTCGTCTTTCTTATTCTCCTCCACCATAGCGACGATGGTCGCAGTATTGACGAAACGGGCGGAGTCGTCGATGTGGCCGTCCGTATCGTCGCCGGCAATGCCCTCGTCCACCCAGAGAATTTTGTCCACATTGTAGTATTCCCGAAGGTACCATTCGATCTGCCCCTGCGACAGGTGAGGATTGCGGTTCGGATTCAGCAAACACGCCGTGCTGGTCAAAAGACATCCCTCCCCATTGACATCGATGGCGCCTCCTTCCATGACAATCCCCGGATAAAAAAGAGGAAGGCGAAGATACTCGGCCACCCGGGTCGGCACGACATCGTCCTGGTCGTATGGCGGGTACTTGTCGCCCCAGGCATTGTAATCCCAGTCGATCACCGCAAGGGGTTCTTCGGCTTCCGGATTGACGACAAAGGCAGGGCCGTGATCCCGGCACCAGGCATCGTCGGTCGGAATCCGGTAGAGCGTAACGCGTACCGTATCGACACCGGCTTTTGCAAGTCTTGTCTCAACGTCGTCCTGCATCCGCCGATCCGCGATATTGATGTTCACATGCTGATATGCGGTGAGGACACGGACAATTTCTGTAAACACCTCCGGGATGGGTTCAAACCGTCCCGGCCAGGATTCCTCCTTATGGGGCCAGGAGAACCAGGTCGCTGCCTGGGGTTCCCATTCGGCCGGGAAACGGTAGCCGAGCTGTCGGGGGGTTTCCTTATAGATCATAAATCGGAATCCAGAAAGCGCCGGGTCAGACCATCGTAGGCGTCGATCCGTCGGTCCCGGAGAAAGGGCCAATGTCTGCGCGTCGTATCGGAACGTCCCAGATCAATTGCGAAAACGGCGACATCCTCCTTGTCTTGGGGGGCCTGATAGATTATTTCACCAAGTGTGTCGGCGGCAAAAGAACCACCCCAGAAGAGAATGTTGCCCTCCTTGCCTACCCGGTTGACGGAAACGACCGGAATACCGTTGGCGATGGCATGGGCCCGCTGAATCGTCTGCCAGGCGTTAAACTGATCCCGGCAGACCTGCGGGTCCTCCCCCTCCGCCCAGCCGATGGCCGTAGGATAGAAAAGAATTTCCGCACCCATCAGGGCTGTCAGTCTTGCCGCCTCCGGATACCACTGATCCCAGCAGATAAGCACCCCAACGGTGCCAAACCGGGTCTTGAAGGCTCGAAATCCCAAATCGCCCGGGGTAAAATAGAATTTCTCGTAAAAAGACGGGTCGTCGGGGATGTGCATCTTCCGGTATTTTCCCAGATAGGTACCATCCGCATCGATCACTATGGCGCTGTTATGATAAAGGCCCTCTGCCCGTTTTTCAAATAAAGAGGCCACGATGACCACGCCCAATTCCCCGGCCAGTGACTGCAGGGCTTCCGTTGCAGGTCCCGGAATCGCTTCCGCCATTGCAAAGGGCGTATAATCTTCGGATACACAAAAATAGCGCGAGCGGAAAAGCTCCTGCAGACAGACCATGTTGGCGCCATTGGCTGCCGCCCGCCGAATCGCCTCCATCGCACGGACCATATTCTCCGTCGTATTGTCGCCGCAGCGCATTTGAATGATTCCTGCTTTAATCTTGCGTACTTCTACCATAAAAGGACTCTCTCTTTTCTGAAAACATTTTACGCGGCGTCGCGATCAATGTCCGGCAATATATGGAATGTGTGGCCTTTTGTCAACGAAATTCACCGTTTATGGATTTTGATTGACAGCCGGCATGATGGTGATCTTGATTGTAACCCATTGCACCTCTTTCCCAAATTCAGGTTGCACATGATCTGCCAGAAGGCCGATCTGGTTCAATTTTTCCAGAACAGACGCCACAAAATGGAGTCTGACTTCCGTGGCAAAAGTCTGCTGTTTTCCATGAACGTTGATTTCGGTATACCGGGCATTGACGGTTGCAAGGTATTTATCCAACTCCACACCCGCCGACGCTACATCCTTCACCGCCAAAAGCAATGCGAGAGACGGCTGCGTATCTTTCACCACCGCACTTTTCGCGACGGAGCGCCCTGCACCATCACAGCCTTCAAACTCCCCGGCCGTACACCCATTCTGTTCGCAGACCCTGCTGCTCGCTCCGGGAATCGTTTGCGGAAGACTGCTCGCCGACCGTTTTCCCTTCATGGTGATAGGCCAGGCAGTTTCCCCGTTTCGCGGCGCTTGAGATTTCTCCGCCAATGCCGGTTCCGTTTCGGTCGATGCTTCCCGGGCAGCTCTTTTCAATTCGGTCGGCATTGTATCCTCAACTTTTTCCGAAGGGGCAAGCGAGGTGTAAGCCTCCCCATATTCTGTCCGGCCCGGTTGAGGCGCGAGTACAAGCGATTCGTCAGGCGCCATATCACTTGACGGCGGTGCCATTTTTGAACGGGACGTCTGTGGCGGAGGCAAGGCTTGTTCTTTTTTGAGTTCAAAAACCGGCGTCGAAGGCAACGGCATGCCCTGCATGCGCATGCGAGGTTCGTCCTGGCGGTAGCTATAAAAGGCCAACACGGAAACGACAATGACGATAAAGGCCTGCACCGGAACTTTTATATGCAGGGGGAAGAAGAATTTCCGCCAGAATCCTTCACTTTCTGCATGCACCTCCCGAACCCGGGTCATAATCTGCTGCTTCAGCCATGGAGGGGGCTCCACCTCCCCCAGGTTCCGCACCAGGCGATCCGCGGCCTTCAGATCTTCGAGGGTTTTCCGGCAGGTTTCGCAGGAGGCCAGATGATTCTTGAATTCTTCCGACTCCCGGGGGGGAAGCTCGCCTTCCAGATAAGCCGGCAGTTTCTTTACTCTGTCTTCACAGGTCATTTCAGATCTCCCCAAACTTTGGCCAGACAGTCCTTGAGGGCAAGCCGCGCCCGGAAAAGTCTCGATTTGACGGTTCCCACCGGAATGTGGAGCGCATCCCGAATTTCCTCATAGGAAAGATCCTGAATGTCTTTCAGCACCAGGACCTCCCGGAAATCATGCTCAAGACCGATAATACAGGTCTGTACCTTTGCCTCCAGTTCCTTTCTTTCCCACTGATCCGCCAAGGACTCGGTGAAAGGAGGTGCCGAACACTCTCCGCACGGAGCTTCGCCATGGCGTGAATGCATCTCCGTCGATGATTCGTGACCGCGGCGGCTTTTCATCTGACGCAGGCTGTTTTTCGCCTGATTCACAACAATGGCGTAAAGCCAGGTGGAAAACCGAGCCTCCCGGCGAAAATTGCCGATCCCCCGATAAGCGGAAAGAAAAGCCTCTTGCACACAGTCACATGCTTCATCGTAGTCCCCGATCATCCGGTAAGCGACATTCAGCATTTTTTTTTGATTGCGCTCAACAAGTCTTGAAAAAGCCTCCACGTCTCCTTTATGACAGCAGATGACGAATTCACGATCCTCTTCCCGGCCGGGTTCCAGTTCTTGCGTAACGCCACCTCATACCAGCATGATAATGGTCATCATGGTTTTCTTTTTGTTCTAATGGAGTACGGAAATGGCCACCCTGTCAAGAAAAATTACCCATTTTTGATGCCGAATCGAAGCCTGACCGGGACATAAGGCTCTGCTGTCCCGATCAGGTCAGTGCCGTTTAAGAACTTAGGCCAGGTCGATCAGGATGGTTATCCGGGCCTTCACGCCCTTGGGTGGAATGGGCAAATGCCATTTTTTGACCTCTGCAATCAGGCATGATTTCATGTCATCCTTCAGCAAATCGGGGGTCATCACCTCCACCCTTTTAACGGTCCCGTCAACATTGAGACTCAGGCGCAGTTCCAGAACACCTTGCAAATGGGTCCCGCCGACACACCGGTCCACCTTCGGTAGAAGACACCTGACAGTTTTCTCAATGTCTTTCTTCGACATCCCGGCTGAAACCCGGAGCGATTTCAGTGTCCCGTGTGTTGTGCTGTTCCGCTTTTCCCTTTCGTCTTTTTTCTTGCGGGCCCGCACCGCCCAATCCCCGGAAAACGCCGATTCCATGAGCGTCGGCATCGGCGCCGCACAGCCCTTGACCATACTGCCACCCACGGCGTACTCGCTTACCCCTTGCGGTAGCGGCAGAGGTTGTTTGACGGTCGTGGTTTGTCCGTTGTTTCTCACCTCCGTATCCACGGCGACAAAAGACGTGTAAGCCGTCAGAAGATTGTAGGTCAACCCCAATGCTGTAATTTCCCGGATGCGTTTTTCATCCGTGCGCAGGTTGTTGTAATCAGACAACAGCGTAATGCGCTGCCGTGCCCAGAGATAACGTAAGGCCGAATGCTCCTTCGTTGCTTTCGCCTTTCCGACTTCGATGGATTCGCTGTAGGGCCCCCGACCGGTCATGCCTTTCAGGGTAATGATTCCCGCTGCTTTCCCCCGCCATTTTCCAAAGACGACCACAGGACGCTCCGCCAAAACATCCGGGAGCGTGAGCGGTTCTGCATCGTAGGTTTCAAAACCATTGAAATCGACCTTGACCTGTGAGAGGACCGGCGACTGGATCATCTTGCGAAAACGTGCCGCCTTTTCCGTCGCCTCACCGGGGTTCACAACAACAAACGCTTCACCCTGACCGCAACGGGCCATGCCCTCGATGATGTGACGATTGACACTGGAACCGATTCCGAAGGCAAACAGGTTGGCATGGCCGAGATTTTTACGGATCAGATCAAAAACCTCCTCTTCGACGGTTACATAGCCATCGGTGGCAACGATTAAGGTTCTGGATGTGTTTTTCCCATGTTTCAACGCCAGCACCCGTTTCAGCGCCGGGAGGATTTCCGTCCCGCCACCCCCCGTCTGGTTTTCAATGTGAGAAATCGCCCTGTGGATATTATCGGTTGTCGCGGGAAGCGATTCTTCCGCCAGGAGTGAAGAACCACCGGCAAACAACAGCACATTGAAACGGTCGGCAGGACGTAAGCTTCCGATCAGATCGGACATCAGCTTCTTGGAAATATCCAGGGGGAAACCATGCATCGATCCCGATACATCCACGATGAAAATATATTCCCGCCCCGGAATATCACCCGACGCAATCCTTTTGGGCGGTTGCATCATCAGAAGAAAATAGTTTTCCTTTTCTCCTTCATGCAGGAGAAGCCCCGACCGAATCCGATCCCCATCCAGGCGATATCGCAAAATATAATCCCGGTTTCCGCCGGTTTTCTCACCTGCAGCCAGCTCAACTGCCACACGTGACGCATCGGCATACACGGCATCCACCTTGTGAGACAGACAGGCAAGATCACGAATGGGCATTCCCGTCGCTAAATTCACATGGATATCAAAGTCATACGTCGGGGCATCACCCTGACGGAGGTAGGGGTTTTGAATCCAGTGTTCCGAAGCCGGGGCCGTTGCCGCCTCCTGATTGGTGTAGCGGGCCCCAACGACGGTCGGATAAACGAATTCGTAAACACGATCTTCCGGAACAAGCAATTCCGTGTATTTCAATTCAACTCGAATTACGTCCCCAGGCATGATGTTCGCCACATTCATCTGGAAAACATTGGGACGCTGCTGTTCGAGCAAGGAGGCGCTTTTCCCCTGGTTTTTGGCGTCTTCGTAATCCTTTCGGGCCTGCTCCCGCTCTTTAATTTTCGCCTCGATCGTCCGTTTGCCGATTTGCATTTTCATGCCGTAAACCGCCGCCCGCGTGGAAGCCGGAAAAACATAGATCGCCTCCAGGGGTGTTTTGCCCTCATTCTTATAGACCTGGGCCACCCGCACATCGGCAATCACCCCTGCAATCTGAACATCGGCCATGGTCGATTTCAGGGGCAGTTGATCCACCGATGCATCTTCGCTCTGAACGAAAAAATACGGCGACAGGGTCCGGTCGGCGGATGTCTCCGGCTGGGATGAAGCGGTACTCAGACCGATGAGGGAAACCACAATGCCCAAAATGATAAAAATTATTGCCCGCACTTTCATAACATAACCTCCTCTGTGTTCTTCTTTTAACAGATTAGACAGAGGGAACCGGGAAAAAGTTCCTTTACTCTTCGGAACAGTTGATGAGACTTCTTTGCGAAGCCGAACAAACTTGTAGTGAAGCAGACCAGGGCATGTTAGAATATTTTCCAACAGGTCAAGGCCCCACCGCCATAATAAGGAGGCAGCTTATGGACCGCAATTACCTGCAGGACGTGGAACTCTACAACACCCACGTTTCTCTCCCGGATCCCGGCAAGTCCGCCCTTCTTGTCATCGATATGCAGGAGCACTTCAGCGCCTTGTGTGAAATCATCATGAATAACGTCTCTTCCGCAATAGAAGCATGCCGGTTCTCGGGCGTCCAAATTTTTTTTACACGTCATGGTCATATAAATCCGGCGGAAGATGGGGGACTTCTTGTAGAATGGTGGGGAGAAGCGATCCAATACGGCAACCCGGATTGGGAAATCGTATCCACGCTTGTGCCCCAGGGTCAAGAAATGGTTATCGACAAAAATCGCTACAGTGCTTTTTTTCGGACAAACCTCGACGCCATGTTCAGGGCCAAGGGGATCCAAGACGTCATTATCTGCGGTCTCCTGACTAACTGCTGCTGTGAAACGACCGCACGGGATGCTTTCATGCGGGATTACCGGGTATTTTTTCTCTCCGATGCCACGGCAACCGTGACGGAAGAACTTCACATCGCCACCCTTAAAAATTTGGCCTACGCTTTCGCTTATATCCTGGACACGGATTCACTCTGCCGATATCTGAAATATTCCGCCACCCGCGGCATTCACCGTGAATTCACGTAACCTTTCATCCGGAAGGATTTAAATGGGGAGCGACGAAGAGCCTTAATGTATGCCGGGTATCATTTCAAAGCCCCACGCAAGCATGATAGATCGATTTTTGAACAAGGGGTTGCACGAAGTCCCTTTTTCGGGCATTTAGAATCCGATATGCTCTCCTTGGTAGCATTTCGCTGAATTGTATACGGGTAATATTTTCTCTCATGAATTGCTTATGTCCTCCGGGAATCGTTAAAGGAATTCCATCATGACGGATTTTAAAACGAAAAAATAATATGGAACTGAAAAAACGGGCTCCCCGAAACCAAACCCTCTTCCTGAGCGATGAGGAAAAGATCCAATACGGCATTAGGCTGAAACATCTAAAAAAAGCGGCCTGTCTTGAGGAAGTGCTTGATCGCACCTTCTGCCAAGACACCCTGGAGGCCCTCGATCTCCTCCCCGATTGTTTTGTCGATCTGCTCTTTGCCGATCCCCCGTATAACCTGACTAAAATCTATAACCGGCACGCCTTCAGCAAAGTCACCCACCATGCCTACGAAACGTGGCTGGATTCCTGGATCAGCAAACTGCCGCGGCTGCTTAAAGCGTCCGCTTCCGTTTATATCTGCGGCGACTGGTTTTCCTCGGCGACCATTCATCACGTCTTGTCACGGTATTTCATTATCCGGAATCGCATCACCTGGGAGCGGGAAAAAGGCAGAGGGGGGCGAAACAACTGGAAGAATAACAGTGAGGATATCTGGTTCGCCACAGTCTCGAATCATTATGTGTTTAATGTCGACGCAGTCAAAATCAGGCGGCGGGTCCTGGCTCCCTACCGGGATCACACCGGTCGACCGAAAGACTGGGTTGAGACGCCGGACGGTCCTTGGCGCGATACGCATCCATCCAACATCTGGACGGATTTAACGGTCCCTTTCTGGTCCATGCCTGAGAACACGGCTCACCCGACCCAGAAACCGGAAAAACTCCTGGCACGAATTATTCTTGCCGGCTCTCATGAGGGCGATGTGATTCTTGACCCATTCCTCGGTTCGGGTACAACCTCCGTCGTCGCCAGCAAGCTGGGACGACATTACATCGGTGTGGAGATTGATCACGATTTCGCCTGTCTGGCGGAAAAGAGATTGTCTCTGGCGCAGCAAAACAGAGTGATTCAAGGCTATCGGGATGGTTTCTTCTGGGAGAGAAACGCCATTGGAAATCGGACTGCAAAATCAACGAATCGGAAGTAAATGATTGTTGTCGCTGGTTCTATGAAGCAAATTGCGAAAGGAAAAATATCTCTGGCCAAAATGGATCCGGCCGGTTAAAATTCACCCGCTTTTTTCAACCGGCTCCCCGCCGGATTGCCTCCACCTCCTGGAAAATCCGGTCACGGCAAGAAAGTACGGACATGTATCCGATCATATCGTTTGCTGGGAGAATATCTCCATGATGGCCATATCATTGCTTGTCTTCATTATTTTTTCAGGGATCATCATTACCGTATCCAGAAAATCCCTGAAGAATCCCCGGTGCCACGGTTTTTATCGCTTTTTTGCATTCGAGTTTCTGCTTATTCTGGTCATCCTGAACTTACCCTATTGGTTTGTCGATCCATTTTCCTGGAACCAAACCATTTCCTGGCCCCTGCTGTTATGCTCACTGATGCTGATCATTCACAGCACGGATTTAATGTTCATCCTGGGGCGCTCGGAGGGGATCATCCCCCATTCGCCCAACCTTGCCTTTGAAAATACGACACACCTGCTGAAGGTCGGTGCTTTTCGGTTTATCCGTCATCCCATGTACATGTCCGTAATCCTTCTGGCTTGGGGTGTGGCGATGAAAGACCCCTCGCTTCCAAGTGTGTCCCTGGCTCTCATGGTGACGGTCTTTCTGTTCGCAACGGGCAGGGTGGAGGAAAGGGAAAATATCGAGCGCTTCGGCGAGGAATACCGGCAGTACATGGAACAGACCCGGATGTTTGTTCCCTTTTTGTTTTAGAATCAGGCGTTATTTTTTCTTGCCGCTTTTAATCCGGTCACTTTGGATCCGCTTCCTTTCCCGCAACAGACGGGAAACATCTTGCTGTCGGCGGGTAACCTGTCCTTTAGCCACGGGGTGTTCCTTTCTTGCCGGACGCAGTTTGGAGAAGAAAACGCGCATCGGCGATGGTATAGAGGTCGTCATGTAAAATAACCGGGTTCAGATCCAGTTCCGCCAGGGACAACGCGGCCATGAGGTGACTCGTTTCGACGATCAGATCCAGTAGGACCTCACGGTTAACCGGGAGACGACCTCTCCCCCCTTTCAATAGAAGGGAGGCGCACTTTACTTCCCCGATCATGGCTTCCGCCTCTTCCAGGGTAACCGAAGCCAGACGAAAAGCAATGTCATTA
>CAYOYJ010000027.1:0-20480 GCA_964408155.1 uncultured Syntrophales bacterium | reverse complement strand
ATATCTATATGTCTCTGGAGCTGGACCGACGCATTATGCTGTTTTTCGACAAGGTCGCCTACTACATCACCCGGGGATATGAAAGTCAGGAAATGGAATCCCCTCACACCTCCATCAAAACGAACAGCCGTTTCGAGATTTAACCTCCGGGTCGGAACGTTTTATCCAGGTGCGACAGACGGACGCCGATCAGACGGATGCGTTTGCGCAGATCGAAACGTTTGAGACAGGCAAACGCCGCCTTGCGGATTTCTTCTTCGGAAGCGGAATGAACCGTAAGTGTTGTGCTGCGGGTCAGGGTCTGAAAATCACCGAACCGAATTTTAACGGTCACCGTCTTCGCCCATAACCTTTCCTCCCGTAGCGACAAAGCCACCTCTTTCGCCAAGCCCGCCAAATGCTTTGCAATGATCTGCCACTGGACGATATCACGCTGAAAGGTCATTTCCCGGCTGATGGACCGGGGTTCCCAGTGAGTGATCAGGGAGCTGTCATCAATTCCCCGGGACGCCTCGTATAGAAAATGACCATAGGATTTACCGAACAGGACGTTTAAGGTGACCGGATTTTGCACAGCCAAATCTCCCACACATGCAATGCCTCTTTCCCGCAAACGTGTTTCCGTTTTCGGGCCGACACCCCAGAGCTTCCGGACCGGAAGCGGCCAGAGCAACGTTTCGATATCCTCCGGTCCGATCAGGGTGACTCCATCCGGCTTTTTCATATCGGACGCCATTTTGGCCAGCAGCTTGTTTGGCCCGATGCCGATGGAACAGGTCTAACCCTGTCACCGCATGTATCCTGCTTTTGATTTCTTCTGCAATTTCCAGACTGGTCTGATTAAGTGCGGAAATGTCCAGAAAAGCCTCGTCGATTCCCACATCTTCCATGATCGGGGATATATTCCGGAGGATCTGTTTCACCTTCCGGGATTCCACCATGTAGGCTTCATAATCGACGGGCAGGAAAACGGCCTCAGGCTTTAACCGATATGCGGTTTTAAGCGGCATGGCAGAGTGTATGCCGAAGAGCCGTGCCTCATAAGAAGCGGTCGCCACGACGCCGCGACGGGTCGGGTCACCCATGCCGCCGATTACAACGGCCTTGCCGAGCAACTCAGGGTGCCGTTTCTGCTCCACAGCGGCAAAAAAAGCGTCCATATCGATATGCAGAATCCGGCGTGGTCGATCAGGATACAAAATCATCCATCCTTTTATAGACCAAGAGGACACGTTCCTCTTCTGAGTGGGGGAGATTCGTTTCCCGCACATCTGCAAGCCGGAGATGGCAAGCCGCAGCGACGTTTTCCGCTTCCTCTCTTTCCTTACGCCATTCCCGACCTTTCATGGCAATGATTACTCCCTCCTTTCTGACAAAAGCATTGCCCAGAGTCAGGAATCGGGACAGTTTGAAGGTTGCCCGGGAGATGACCACATCGTATAATTTCTGCTGCTCATGGTCTGCTAATTGGTCTTCGGCACGGCCCGTAATAACCTCGACATCATTTTTGCCCAGCTTGATTAAAACATGCCTCAAAAAGGATGTTTTCTTACGTGATGAATCAAGGAGCGTCACCTTGAGTTTTTTGTCCGCAATTCCCAACGGAACTCCCGGCATCCCGCCACCTGTGCCTAAATCGAGAAGGGTCGTCGCTGCAAGGGGGATCGAGGGTAGGGCAAGCAGGGAATCAATGAAGTGTCTGATGATAAAAGGCGGCCCTGCATTTACGGCCGTCAGATTTATCTTGGCGTTCCATATTTGGAATTCATCATAAAAAACGGCGAATTGGGTCAACTCCACAGGATCGAGCGTAACGCCGATGCGGATCGCTTCATCCGCAAGAAATGTGATTAAGGCCTGTTCCATCTTTCTTTCATTTTCGGCAAGAGCAACACGAGAAACCGTTTTTGTCCTCTTCGTTCGCCAGAGCCGCAGAAATGTTTATGCTTGACGACTGCATTCCATAAAATATAGACTAATTGCCCTCGTGATTTACACGAAAAAAAAATAAAAGAAAAGCAGCGTAATTTTCGGAGAAAAACAGTGTGGTTTTGCATTCATAGCGGGTCGGATCAGCAAACCCGGGCGCGTATCGCAACATCCGAATGCTTTTTTACCAAATGATGGAGGCAAACCGTGGTAGATAAGAAAAGGTATGAATTGAATGTCCAGTTGGCCCAGATGCTCAAAGGCGGGGTGATCATGGATGTGACCAATGTGGAACAGGCAAAGATCGCCGAGGAGGCCGGCGCCGTTGCCGTGATGGCTTTGGAGCGTGTTCCGGCCGATATCCGCCGGGACGGCGGCGTCGCCCGGATGTCCGACCCGGCTATGATTGCGGAGATCAAAAAGGCCGTATCCATCCCTGTCATGGCCAAGGCACGGATCGGCCATTTTGTGGAAGCCCAAATTCTGGAAGCGCTGAAGATCGATTATATCGACGAAAGCGAAGTTCTGACCCCGGCGGATGAAGAATGCCATATCGACAAGACCCGGTTTTCCATTCCCTTCGTCTGCGGCGCCCGCAATCTGGGAGAGGCTCTCCGGCGCATCGCCGAAGGGGCTGCCATGATCCGGACCAAGGGTGAGGCGGGTACAGGCAACGTGGTGGAAGCGGTACGCCATATGCGGACCATGAACCGGGAAATCCGTCAGTTGACCAACATGCCCGTGGAAGAGGTTACTCCCTTCACCAAAGCAAACGGCATTCCCTACGAACTGACCCTCCAGGTACGAAAACTGAAACGGCTCCCCGTGGTCAACTTTGCCGCCGGAGGCATTGCCACACCCGCCGATGCGGCCCTTATGATGCAGCTCGGCTGCGACGGTATCTTTGTCGGATCGGGGATTTTCAAGTCTGATAATCCGGCCGCCCGGGCTCGGGCCATCGTGAAGGCAACCGCTTTCTTCAATGACCCGGAGAAAGTAATGGCGGCATCCATGGGACTGGGTGAGGCCATGAAGGGTCTGGAAATCTCATCGATTCCCGAAGACCAGCTCCTGGCAGGACGGGGCTGGTAGGTTCTTAAAATCTGTGAGGACACAGAAAGGTATGATCGGGGTCCTGGACCTCCAGGGCGGTGTCTGGGAACACTTGGATCATTTTGAGCGTATCGGTGTTGCAGCTTCTCCTGTCAAGGAGGCCGCCGCTTTGTCGTCACTGGCGGGCCTGGTCATTCCCGGGGGAGAGAGCACCTGCCTTTCCCGTCTCATCCGCATCTTCGATCTGGAAAAACCGATTATCGACGCCTGTCATCAGGGGACAAAACTCTGGGGGACCTGCGCCGGCGCTATTTTATTGGCCCGGTCTCTTAAAGGGGAAGCACCTCACCTGGGGATGATCGACATCGAGCTGGAGCGGAACAGCTTCGGCAGCCAATTGGATAGTTTCGTCCGGAAAGCCTTGATCCCGAAAGTTGCCACAACCCCACTCCCCCTGACCTTCATTCGGGCGCCGAAAATCATCCGGACAGGGAAGGGGGTAGAAATTCTTCTGGAGATCGATGATTACATCGCCGCTGCGGAAACAGATCAGGTCCTGGTCACGGCCTTTCACCCGGAACTGACGCATTCCCTTGCCTTTCACCGCTACTTTGCCCGCAAGTGTGGTCTGATCCCATCTTCAGAGAAATCTTCAGACGATCCGGACTGGCAGTTGACCAGTTGGACACGGTACAATCCTGCCCCCTGATCCGCAAACCGTTATTCAGATTTTTTTCTTTGCATAAAGTTGAGCGTCGAGCCAGACGAAGGCACCGTAGCGGCCGTGGTGACTGAGGCTGATATCCACGGTAGCAGCCTTGCCACTGATGTAAACAACCGGAGGTCCGGCTCCGCGCTCCCCCGGATGACGGCGCACGTGGATTTCTCCGGCAGGAACACCCCAGGCACGCCCCAAGTCAAGACAAAGCATTTCCCTGACGGCATCGGACTCGGTGCGATCCGCAAAACGGTCCTGATCCAGACGAAAGACTTTGGGGTGCATGGACTCCACTGCCGTGCAGTCATCGCTGCTTCCGAAGGCATGCACATAATCGGCTTCATTCTGGATGACAATTGTCACACCATCGAGCGGCGTTTCTACATAGCAAGACAATTGGGTTGAAGAAATGGAACAGACCTCGGATAAGGTTACTCGATATTTCAGAGGACCGGAATGGACGGCGGGATGGGACTTGTTGACGATTTTATAGGCGGTTTCCTTGGCGGCCCACAACTGCCACAACGTTCTCCCGGGATCGCTGTCGTTGAGAATCCGCCGCTTTTCCTCCGGCAGAAAAACACGTCCGACAAAACGGCCGTCACGGTTTTTCTTCAAGGCATCCGGATGCCTCAAATCCACGACATCGTTCCCGACAACCGGCAAAATACTGTTCCTCCATTGCGGCAAGATGACGCACAATCTGCTCGGTATATTGCCGCTGCGCCCGCAGACCATTCTGACCGCTTTTCTTGATATCCAGCGTATCGATCAGACAGGTAAAGCTTTCCCCCCATTTGGGCATGTTGCCGTACCGCTCCTGATGATCGCCCCGCAGGTACAGGCACATGACCCGGCACGACTCAACCCCTTCCAGGAACCGGCCGACACCGTAGGAAAAATTCTCCGTATCGACCCGGCCGGTCCGGGTCCGTCCGCCTTCGGGGAAAATCATCAGATTTTGACCAAGGTGGAGAAGATGCAGGCACTTGTCCAGTACCTGCTTCATCTCTTCCCGGTCCCCTCCACGGCTGACGGGGACACATTTGTTGATGTAGCACAGAAAGGTCAGCAGAAAATTGCGCTGGAAGTTGGCCCGCTCGGGCAGATTCCAGGGAAGAAGGTTGTATTGAAGAATACAACGATGCAGGGGAAACAAGGCGTAAGACAAGATCACGGAATCAATCATGGTCAGGTGATTGGAGCATACAATCCACGGCCCTTTATGGTCTTTAAACAGGCGCCGGCTTTGCCTCCTGACCCCTCGGATATTACGGATACTGTACCCGGCGCAGCGGATGACCGCGTAATAAAGAGGCGTCAGTAAAAAGGCCGCCATCCATCCCAGCACATACTGCAGATGGAGGAACCGTTTCGCCTTGTTTCCCATGCGAAACTCCTAAACGATTTTGGACTTGATCACCGTCACGGCGTCGCCGATTGTTCTGATCTTGTCAGCATCGTCATCGTCAATGGAAATACCGTAAACATCTTCACACTTGATAATGATGTCCACCAGGCGGGCGGAATTGACCTTGAGATCGTTCAGGATGTTGGTGCTGTCCGTTACCTTGTCCAGCAGTTCCGGATCCTTTACATAGGCTCTTAAAATGTTGACAAACTCCTCACGAATCTTATTTTCGTCCATGCCGTTTCACTCCTTAATTTTATTATTCTCTATCTGTTTCACTATCTTGTCCGGCCATCACAACCCGGATTCCTTTGCCGCTTTTGCCCATGACCGCCTCCGTTTACTCCTCCCATTTTTTGAAGATGAGACAACTGTTTACATCGCCGAAACCAAAACCGGCCTTGGCAATCAACTTCACCCCGGCGTTTTCGATTACGCGATGGGGAATCCGGTCTGCATATGCGGTGATCTCGGGATGCACGTCTTCACAGTTCAGAGAGGGATGAATGAAATCTTTGTAAAGCTGCAGGACCACTGCGGCACATTCGATCGCACCCGTTGCACCCAGGCAGTGACCTATCATGGACTTTGTCGAATTGATATAGGGAAAATCCTCCGGTCCCCGATCCAAAGCGTTGGACCAGTTCTTCAATTCGTAGGGATCGGCAAACGTGGCCGTCAGATGACCATTGATGGCATCAATTTCCTGCGGATTGATTCCTGCATCACCCATGGCCAGGCGGATGCAGCGCGCCACACCCTCCGGGTTCGGAGCCGTCATGGATCCGCCCATTCGGTGACCGCCGCAATTGACGGCGCCACCAATGATTTCCGCGTAAATCCTCGCTCCGCGTTTACGGGCGGCTTCCAGCTCTTCCAGAATGAGGATACCCCCCCCCGCACCGGGAACAAAACCGCCTGCGGAAGCGCTCATCGGTCGTGATGCCTTTTCAGGCTCGTCGTTGAATTTACGACAGATGACGCGCATTGAATCGAACCCGCTCCAGATGTAAGGAGACGGTCCTTCGGACCCACCTGCCAGCATCCGGTCAGCCAATCCGGTGCGAATCCGCCAAAGGGCATCGATGATTGCCTCGTTACCCGTACTGCAGGCGGAGGAATTAGAGGTCACCTGGTTGCCCAGGGCCAGCAGCCCCCCAATACGGGCGCTGGTCCCGCTGTTCATGACCTGTTCGACAATCCGGCTCCCCATGCGACGGGTTTTTCCCTCATTCACCATAGGGATGACGATCTTACCGATCGTGTCCATACCGCCGATCCCGGAACCAATAATGGCGCCCGTGGCCCAGTCAACCTGATCGAAATCATGATCGGGAACGGTAAATCCGGCGTCTTTCCAAGCATCTATGGAAGCAATCGCGGCATATCCGATGTTGTCGTTAATCGACATACGCTCTTCTTCATCGAAGTACTGCTCCAGAACTTTGTCGATTCCCTGCGGTACGCCGCCCACCTGACAGGCAAAGTTCAGATCTTTCAACTCCTGAACAAAGCGGATGCCGGACCGTCCTTCCCTCAGGGCTTTTTCGAAATCTTCAATCCCGTAGGCATTGGGAGCCACAACCCCCATTCCTGTTACGACCACCCTGCGTCTCATGATACCTTTACCCCCGTTCCGGCAAGAATTCCAAAACAGACCGGCTCGCCATTTTCTCTTTCCATTTTTATCCTCGTTTTTAAATTTCCTTTGCGGAAATAGATTTTTTCTCCCTGAATCAGCACCCGTTCTCCTGGAGAAACAATGCCGCTGAATTCTACCCCTTCAATGAAAGTAAAAAGCGTCGTCAGCGATTTTGCTTCTTCAAGCGATACCTTGTTCTGGATCATCGTCAGGTAAAGGCCGTACACGACAACACCGGTCTGGGCCATGGCTTCCACAAGAATCACCCCCGGCGTGATGGGACGATCTGGAAAGTGACCCTTGTAGAAATATTCATCTTCTCGAAAACGATACGCTCCTAATACCCGATTTTCATCCAGTTCAATAATCTCGTCGACAAAACGAAAAGGTGGTTGCTGAGGAACCGCTTTCAAAATTAAATCCATGGTTTCACGATCAGCCGCCATATAACCCCCCATTTACATGGATAACCGTTCCGGTAATGTAATTCGCCCGCGTCGCCAGAAAGGCGACGACGTCGGCAATTTCTTCCGCCGTACCCAGTCGTGCCAGGGGCACGTTGGCCAATATTCTCTCCTTGACCTCTTCAGGCAATTCCTTTGTCATGGTTGTATCGATGAAACCCGGAGCAACGGAGTTGACCAGAATGTTCCGCCCCCACAATTCTTTCGACAAAGACTTTGTGAAAGCATCCAACGCGGCCTTTTCCATGGTGTAGGGAATCTGTCCGGGATTACCCATGTGTCCGACAACACTGGAGATATTAATAATACGGCCGGCATTTTTGCGCAGCATGAACTGCCGGAGAATTCTCTTGGTCAGATACCAGGTTCCCCGCATGATGGCCCGCTGACGATCGAATTCTTCCATCCGCATGGAATTGATGTCGGCGTTGATGGAGATGCCCGCAACGTTGACCAGCACATCGACCCGGCCGGCCACGTCCTTAATCTGGTTGACCATGCGCTCGGCCTGATCGGGATCAGTCAGGTCGGCCTCGACCAGGAAACCGTCTTCAATCTCATCCAAAACAGCTTTAGATTCCCTCTCAACAATGGGGATGTAATTGATCCCCACGCAAAAACCTTCGGCTGCCAGAGCTCTGGTGCAGGCCGCACCGATACCCGTTCCGCCTCCGGTGACAATTGCTACAGGTTTTTCCGTCATACAGCCTCCTTGATCATACCTCCGAGGGAATTCGGAGAACGTTTGGGATAATCGGGATATACGATGCCCTGAAAGAGCCCTACCTTAGCCCGCTTGACTTCGCCGATCAGCTCGCCATCCACCAGGATCCGCCCGTCGCCGATGGCCACACTGGAACCGGACTGTTTGAGCTGGGAATACCGCTTTACTTCTATCTCAAAGCGCACAACCTTATTATAAGGGCGAATCTGTCCGTTAAAGTTGATTTCCCCACAGCCAAGCGCGCGTCCGGCCCCAACACCCCCCCGCCAGACACAGAAATAGCCAAGCAACTGCCAGATCGCATCGACACACAGGCAACCCGGCTGCACGGGATCGTTCACCATATGGCATTGGAAATACCAGGCATCGAGATGAATGTCCTGTTCCCCGATGATCAGTCCTTGGTTCCCGTTTTTTTCAATCCGGGGAACCCGGTGTACCATCAAAAAGGGCGGCGCGGGCAACCGGGCGTCAAAAAATTCCGGGGGGTCCTCCACCAACCGGCCGTAGGAGAAACCGATCAATTCCTCCAGACTAAACTGACTTCTTTCAAGAAATTCCTGATATTTCATGCTTTTCCCTTAACCTCCAGCATCATGTGCGTCCAAGTCAAACCCGATCCAACCAACGCAATGGCCACATGGTCGCCGGGCGCCAAATCATCCCAGTGCTGACTGATTACAGTCGGCGCCCCGGCGCATCCTGTGTTTCCGTAATCTTCAACATTGTGCCAGTGATTGGTCTCCAAGATTTCTGCCCGTTCGCAGACCGTCCGCAGCATGCCCAGATTGGCCTGATGACCGACAAATTTTAGATGGCCGGCCACACCGGGAAACTGTTTCTTCAACATCCGCAAGGAATCCGTCGTTTTCCGGATGGCAAAACCTTGAACGGCATGGCCGTCCTGATGGAAATGACCGATCCGTGGAATGACCACCTTGTCCCAGGCCGATGGCTTCGACTGGCAATAGCAGGCGGAAAAAACCTTCGGGGCCGCCACCTTCGTCGAGACCACCGCGGCGGAACTGCCGTCGCCAAAGAGAACGGCCACGCTACGGTCATGATAATTGACGCTTTTTGTCATATTCTCCGGATTTACCACCAACACAAAGGGCGGCAGGGCTTCCGGCTTCATCGCCTCCAGAAAGTGGATCTGCATGCCAAAGCTTGTACAAGCAGAATTGAGATCAAAGCAGATGGCGTTAATATCCAGTTCGGAAGCGATACTGGCCGCTTCCGCCGGAATCGCATTATCGGGAATACAGGTCCCCGAAATAACAAGACCGATATCGGCGGGTTTTATCCCTGCCCGCTCGATTGCCATCCGAGCTGCATTTGCACCGGTCTGCGCATTGGTGTAAACACTTGCCTCGAATACCCCCCGAGGATCCGCGTTTTTTGTTGTCCGGATATAGTCCAGATCCAGGACCGTTCGTCGGGAATGGATACCGACCCGCTCCAGAATCCACTGCTCGTTTGTTCCGATATGCAAGGCTTCCAAAAAAGCATTATCGATGACATTTTCCGGGTGGAAATGACCGATCCCGTGGAGATAGAGCATGTTTAGACAATCTCCCGCCCGATGATCATGTTCTGCACTTCCCGGGTCCCTTCGTAAATATCAACGATATGCGCATCCCGCACCAATTTGGAAATCTCGTATTCCATCATGAAACCGTAGCCGCCATGGAGATGGAGGCCCTCGTTTGAACAGAACAGGCCCGCTTCGGCGCAGACATTCTTGGCCAGGGAGGCATAAACGCCACGATCCGTATCCTGATCCTGAACTTTGAGTGCTGCCCGCATCAGGGCGAGATCGCCCAGTTCGACCTTCCGCCACATCCGGACCAACATATCCCGGGCCACCGGCAGGTCGCAGATACGCTGACCAAACTGCTTTCGCTCCCGGGTATAGGCCAGGGTTACATCCAGGGCGCGTCGGGCCAATCCCAATCCGATTGCCGCCACCATGGGCCGGGCAAAATCCAGAACATCCACGACATACTGGAAGCCTCGACGGCGGTCGCCGATAATCTGATGGGGTTCGATAATAACGTCTTCGAAGGTCACACTCGCTGTATTGGAAAGTCGCTGTCCCAGTTTATCCTCAGGCTTGCCGATCAGAATCTTGCCGCCCTG
Source organism: uncultured Syntrophales bacterium (assembly GCA_964408155.1). Taxonomy (GTDB): domain Bacteria; phylum Desulfobacterota; class Syntrophia; order Syntrophales; family JAAYKM01; genus JAAYKM01. The sequence goes on along the minus strand of CAYOYJ010000027.1, from coordinate 10,400 downwards.
GGGCAGTTTGATTTCCCGGCTTGTGGTAATGGGACCGTCCAGATCGTCCGGACGGAGCGGCGGCACCGGAACAATGACACAAGCCATCAACTGGCTCGAGGGTTTCCCGACCTTACAGAAGACCGTGTACTGGGATGCATAGGAGGCATTGGTAATGAAGCATTTGGCGCCATTTAATAGATAATTTTCACTGTCGTCCATCTTCCGGATGAACGTCGTCATGGCGGAATTGTCAGATCCGGCGTTGGGCTCGGTCAAGCAGAAGGAAGACAGGAGGGGTTCGTCCACGAAAGGTTTCAGGAACATTTTTTTCTGTTCGTCCGTCCCGTGCTGAGCAATGACCACATTGGCCAGATCGTTGCACATGGCGGAGGTCGAAATACCGGTGTCGCCGTACGACAGTTCACGAATAATCATCGTTGTGGAAACCACATCCACCTCGTATCCTTTCACGGACTCCGGAATGCTGAGATTCAGCAGGCCCAGTTCCCATGCTTTCTGGATCGTCTTCCAGGGGAAGGCATGTTCTTTATCCCAAGTCATGGAAAAGGGAATAATTTCGTTCTTAACGAATTTCGTCACCATGTCAAAATACATCTGCTGATTCTCATCGAGTCTAAAATCCATGGAGAACATCCTTTCTGTTCAGCCGTTATAACTCATACACGGCTCATTTAAATTGATTTTGCAGCACCGGCCTCGCATCGAAAAGGAGACCCGTTAAAACAGGTCGCCCCAGCCAAGCCGAAAGGGCGGTGCCACCTGAGAGCTTTTACGGGAATAAACGTTCTGCCGCGGATAAAGCCGTAACGGATGAACATTCGACATCCATGGTCTGGAAGAAGGCCCGGAGAGGGCGGCCCGGGCCCACTTCGTAGATCTTCTCAGCTTGAGAAGATAGTTCGCTCATGTTGTCCATCCATTTCACGGTATTGCTTAATTGTGAAACCAAGTTACGGATAATCTCGTCCTTATCGTCGGCATGAAATCCCCCGGTGAAGTTTGAGGTAACCCCCGTCGCTTTTTCAGATGCCATGCCCGCTTTATACCGGCGGAGGGTTTCCTTAAAAGATTCCTCGATGGGGGACATGAAGCGGCTGTGAAATGGTGCGCTGACATTCAGCTGCACAAACCTGACCGGCTGATCTTTGGTCAGAGCCTCCGTCAGGCGGGACTCCGCTTCGGACATGTATTTCGCCTCGCCGCTGATGACGACCTGCTTGGCGGAATTAACATTGGCGACGTCAATCGGCAATCCCGTCAAGGTTTCCAGAATCACCGGTACATTCAGGTTTTCACCGATCACCGCCGACATGGCGCCCACACCGACCGGCGTGGCCTCCTGCATCAGACGACCGCGATTATGGACAATGCGCACCGTATCACTCAGAGGCAGCACATCGGCCGCGACCATGGCCGCGAATTCACCCAAACTGTGTCCACCAAAGTAAAGAGGGGAAAAATCATAACGCTTTTTGAGACCCCGCATCATGGCAACTTCCGTCGTCACGATGCAGGGCTGTGTATATTCCGTCAGATTCAGACGCTCGTCTTCTCCAAAGCAAAGGGCCGCCACATCCCAGCCCAGGGCTTCCGAAGCCTCCTCATAGGTCTGCTTACATTCGGATATCTGATCATAGAAGTCCTTCCCCATACCGGGCCGTTGCGAACCCTGTCCCGGGAAAACGACCGCGATTTTTTCCTGCTTCGTCATGCACATCACTCCTGCTTGAGAATTTCCTGTTGTGAGTTTGCCAAGTTATAGCACAATCCATACCAGACAAGACGGCCATTGCTCAACGTATCACATCATTCTGTATTCATTAATTTTAATTGAATTTAGTGATCAGGAGGCACCAAAAGCGCCCCCATTGTAAAGGCTGTACTGTGTAAAAAAGGATATACAGTGTATAGATTACTACGCACCTGATTCCAGAGATGAGCCACCCTCAGAAAAACCGGTCTCTTCGCCCAGGAAGCCCCAGTTACCGCATATGGTTTCATAACTGAGCAGGCGCCTTAGAAGTCCGGTAAACGCCTCCCGAGAAATACTCTTCGCACCCAGAGACGCCAAATGCGCTGACCAAACCTGGCAGTCGATGAGCCCGAAATCTCTTGTTTGTAATCGTTGCGCCAAGGTGATCAACGCTGCTTTGGAGGAATTGCTCACGGTCGAAAACATGGATTCCCCAAAAAAACAACGCCCCAGGGAAACCCCATAAAGACCGCCGACCAGAGCATCATTCTGCCTCGCCTCGACTGAATGGGCATAGCCAAGATCATGCAGCGTCATATAGGCTTTCTTCATCTCCTCTGTAATCCAGGTTCCGCTCTGGCCCGCCCGCGGTTTCCGGCAGGCGGTAATGACCGCCGGGAAATCTTGATCGAAGGTAATCCGGAACCGTCCCTGACGTAAAATCTGCTTCATGCTTCGCGAAACCTTAATTTCATTAGGAAAAAGAACAAAGCGCGGGTCCGGTGACCACCAAATAATCGGTTCCTGATCGGCATACCAGGGAAATATCCCTTGCCGATAGGCCTCCAGGATTCTCTCCGGCGACAAATCACCGCCGACGGCAAGAATGCCACAGGGAGATGCCTGATGTGACGGAGGAAAAATAATCTCTTCAACAAGCTCAAATATGGGCATGGCTTCCTTTTTTAGAACCGGATCTCATTAAGCACGCTTCCTTCATGTTTGCATGCGGCAACAACACCATCTCCCCGTTTCCAGCAACACGAAGCGGGCAATTCTGTATGGGGTATCGTTTAAGATCTTCTACAGGAAATGGCTGAAAATTTCCATTGTTGTCGAATAAGGTCCCGAACGACAAACAAAAGGCAGAGTTGCGTTGAACTCTGCCTTTCAGGATGACGGGATGAGCGGAATTTCTTTGAACGTCACTTCTGCATCTCTTTCAATCGTTCAATGAATTGCTTCATATATTGTTCTGTTACCTTCAGCGATCGACGAAATTCCCGGTCATCCGTGTTCACCACTTCCCGCCTCAACTCGGGAAAATATCTCTCCAATATTTCCAAGAGGATCTTTGCCTCTTCCTGTGTAAGTTCCATGGCTAACATCCCGAACCTCCTTTCTCAGAAGATCCCATTTAGAAGCGGAACCGGGTTCAAGTCTTCATAAGACGCTCTTTTGTCGCCCCCACCGGATAGACGGGAAAGATTTCGAAACGGATGACATCAATCCAGGCCGCCTTGGCTGCAATCAGTCCCTTAGCGTCCGCGTCAACCACATAAATCGTCCGGCACCCCTGCAGATCATAAAACTCGGAGATAACCTTAACATCCGAAGGCCACTCCCAAGTCACCCGCCTGGTGCGAATTTCTCTCTCATCCATCGGCTCCCAGGTACAAATCATCATGAAATACATAACGCACCTCCCCATGGAATTTTGATATGGAAAGACAAAACTGGGCATCCCCTCCGGATGACATCATCTCCGGAGGGGATGTGAGGGAAATTTAAGAACGGAGTCTTTCATGGGATACCTCAATGCCGAGTTTTTTTAAAAAGTGCTGTTTGGATGAGGTAAACTTTTTCAAAAACACCCTTTCACCGAAAGATCTGCAACAAAAACATATCAGCGCCGGACCATGGTTCGATTGTGCATTGCGCAGCGACAACAGGCAAGGGCGACCGTTAACGGATGATGAAGCGAATGCAGAAACGCCTCGGGTTACACACCCATCGCCGTCAGAAACTGGGGCTTCCGCAGACCAAGCATTTTGAAAAGGCGATCCGTCAAGGGTATTTTGTCAAACCACGCGCAGTTCTGATTCCGGTTCAGTTCAGCCGGAGATCGCAGAGCTCGGCATTCCATACCGTTCTGTCCACGCAGGGCAAACATGTTTCTCGGTGCCACGCACATCTGTGCTTCCGTCTGATAATTCTGACAGATCTTACAAACCGCTTTTTTCATAATCCCCTCCCCTGAAAGTAATGGTTAAACAGGTCTCGACCTTACTACCTTACGAAGAAGAACAAAGGGATAACCCACGATCCCTCTACCTTCCGGACTAGATATTTTCGGTTTGGAACGATTTTCCTCAGGCCCGTAAAAATACCGACAGGCTTCCGATTAGATGTCCGGAGCCTATCTCATTTGTATATGCCACTATGTTCAGGAGAAAGAGACTAATATCACTTTTAATTTTCGATTATCACCATCTGAAATTTACTGTCAATGTTTTTCTTGATAGAAACTCAAAAGCCGCCGGAATCTTATTTATATGCGACTGTCTTGGAAATAGGTTATCGGGATTTTTCACCAAGTCTCTTTACAAAAAGAGGATCGGTGTTATTTTAATTTCCGATTGCTTGGTAAAGTCTTAGATCAAAGAAGGATCGCCCTTTGGAGCAGGAGTCTGGCCATGAATCGTATAAAAATTCACTATCACTTAAAGGATGGCTCCCTGGAAAAACAGTTCCGCAAAGCCGTCGAGGATATTTTCATTATGAACTGTCCGAGTTGCACCTTGTACCAGCGAACATGGCGTCCGCCGGTGGATATTTTTGAAACCGCTCATGAAATTGTCATCATTGCCGATCTTGCCGGAACGAAAAGCGACAGCATTTACATCGAACTCGGCATGCGAAACCTCAAAATTTGTGGAACGCGACAGGTAAGGCATACCGGGGTGCATCCCCGTTATCACCTCGCGGAAATCTCCTACGGTTCATTTGAGAGAACCTTGATGTTACCCTGTCCGGTGGACAAGGAATCGGTTCATGCAACCTACCATGAAGGTCTTCTCAAAATCCGGGCAGCGAAGTTATCACCGGAACGGGCTCATAAAATAAAGATACGCAAAGATGAATAATATGTTTTTTTCAGTAGGCAGCACCCCCTTACTTTTGCGTGGAGGTTCACATGACGGAACAAAAAATATCTGAAGATTTTTCCGTTTCATCCCTGCCGGACATTCTTCCGATTCTACCCTTATTCGATAATGTTGTTTTCCCCAAAATGGTCTTTCCCATGGAAGTTCTCGGAGACAAGTCCATCCAGTTGATTGACGAAACCATGGCCAAGGATCGTTTCATGGGTCTTGCCGTCTCGAAAAAAACACCCCTGGAAACCAAATATCAACCGGAAGACTTCTATTTGACCGGAACCAGTGTCGTTATTCTGAGAATGGCCAAATCACCGGACAACAAAGCACAGCTGCTGCTGCGGGGCGTCGAGCGTTTCCGGATCAAGGAATTCATAGAAGGTTCGCCTTATCTGCAGGCACGCATTGAACCCCTGGAAACGCCGGAGATGCTCGATATTGAGGTAGAAGCTCTGATGTCCAACCTCGTTAACCTGTTCGACCGGGTCGTCAAGCTGTCGCCTTTTCTCCCCCAGGAATTCGGCACCATGGCCAAATCCATCAGCGAACCGGGCACCCTGGCTGATATGGTCGCGTCGATCATCAACGCCTCCATCGAGGAAAAACAGCAGATTCTGGAAACCCTTGACGTCAAGGAACGTCTCAAGGAAGTAACGCGCTTGGTCAATCATCAGGTGGAAATTCTGGAGTTGGGGAATAAAATCCAGTCCCAGGTCAAGGACGATATGGATAAGTCCCAGCGGGAATATTATCTCCGCCAGCAGTTGAACGCGATCCGGAAAGAACTGGGCGAGGAAGACGAATCGAAAGTCGAGATTGAGGAATATCGGGCCAAAATCGAAAAGAAGAACCTTCCGGAAGAGGCAAAACGGGAAGCGGAACGTGAACTGGAACGGCTCTCCCGGATGCACCCGTCCTCTGCGGAATACACCGTCGCGTCAACCTACCTGGACTGGATAACCGCGCTCCCCTGGAACGAAAAAACCGAGGACAACCTGGATATCAGAAAGGCCCGACGTGTTCTTGATGAAGATCATTTTGGTCTGGAAAAGGCCAAAAAGCGGATCATCGAATACCTGGCGGTCCGCAAATTAAAGCCCGATACCAAGGGGCCCATTCTCTGCTTCGCCGGCCCTCCCGGTACGGGGAAAACCTCCCTGGGTCACTCCATCGCACGGGCCCTGGGCCGGAAATTCGTTCGTATCTCCCTGGGCGGTGTGCACGATGAAGCGGAAATTCGCGGACACCGCCGGACTTATGTCGGCGCCCTGCCGGGTCGCATCATCCAGGGTATCCGCCGGGCCGAGTCCAACAATCCCGTTTTCATGCTCGATGAAATCGACAAGGTCGGCAGCGATTTCCGAGGCGATCCGTCGTCGGCGCTTTTGGAAGTGCTCGATCCGGAACAGAATTTCTCCTTTTCGGACCACTACCTGGACGTGCCCTTCGACCTGACGCATGTCATGTTCATCACAACGGCCAACATGCTGGAGACGATTCCGCCGGCTCTGCGGGACCGGATGGAGGTCATCGAACTCCTGGGTTATACGGAACTGGAAAAGATCAGGATCGCCGAGCGCTATCTGATCCCCCGGCAGATTGACGCCAACGGCCTCAAGCCCGATCAGATCCGTTTCACCCGCAAGACCCTGCAGCGGATTATCACCTGCTACACCCGGGAGGCGGGCGTACGGAATCTGGAACGGGAAATTGCCTCTGTGTGTCGGGGGGTGGCCAGCGCCATCGCGGAAGGAAAAATGCAGGCGGCCACCATCACCGTCAAGGAGATTGCCAAATATCTGGGACAGGTCAAGGTCATTCCCGAAATCAGCATCCGGGCGTCAAAACCCGGCGTCGCCGTCGGCCTGGCCTGGACTCCGGTCGGCGGGGAGATCCTGTTTATCGAAGCGACCTCCATGCGAGGCCAAAAGGGGCTGACCCTGACGGGGCAACTGGGAGACGTGATGAAGGAATCGGCCACGGCCGCCCTCAGTTTCATCCGCACCAACGCCGAGGAGTTGGGCATTGACCCGGATTTCTTCAAAGAAATCGACCTGCATATCCACATCCCCTCGGGGGCCATCCAGAAGGACGGTCCTTCCGCCGGGGTAACCCTGCTGACGGCCCTGGTGTCTCTGCTCACCAATCAGCCTATCAAGAAGGACCTGGCCATGACGGGAGAAATCACGCTGCGGGGGGTGGTCCTCCCGGTCGGCGGGATCAAGGAAAAGGTGCTGGCCGCTCACCGGGCGGGGATTAAAACGCTCATCCTGCCGAAATGGAACAAAAAGGACCTGGATGATATCCCTCCCAACGTGAGAAAAGATTTAGCTTTCCACTTTGTGGACGATATGCGCGAGGTGCTGCATCTGGCATTGGATAAATGAACGATTGACGTAGTCGCCGGGCATGGCCTGCCTGAAGTTTCTTGAAGGGTTACCAATAAATTAAAGCTCCGTTGTTTCCCCGGGGCTTTTTGCTCCAATAAGAGGGAAGTTTTTGAATCGTATCGGCGAAGATGAAGGCATGCACTATGAGGGTTATTGTATCCGGCCACCCAGTGAGGCGGACAGTATCCTTCTGCAGGTGACCCTGGGTTGTTCGCATAACCGATGCACCTTTTGCGGCACATATCGTGACAAGCGTTTCAAGATTAAAGATGACGATATAATCCTGAGCGACATTTGTTATGCCACCCGGCATATGTCCCGCGAAAATCGCCTGTTTCTCATGGACGGCGACGCCCTGATTATTCCCCAGCGGCGGTTGGTTTGGATTCTGGAGCAGATTGGGGAACGCCTGCCGCAGGTCAAGCGAGTCGGAACCTATGCAAACGTCAAGAGCATCAAGCTGAAATCGCCGGCAGAGCTGGAACAACTGCGCCGTCTTAACCTCAGCGTCGTGCATTACGGGGTCGAAACCGGTGATGATGAGACCAGAGAGGCCATCCGGAAAGGCTCCACCGCAGCGACCTGTATTGAAATGGGGCGCAAACTGAAAGAAGCGGGGATACAGGTGTGGGCAACGGTTCTTCTGGGGATCGGCGGCCGTGAGGCATCACTCCGGCACGCCCGGGCGACGGGTGAACTGCTGAGCACCATGGATCCCGATTTTGTCGGTGCTTTGACAGTCATGCTCATTCCCGAGACGCCGCTTTATCAGGATTTTGTAAAAGGGACTTTCAAACTTCCCGATCAAACGGAAGTGTTGCAGGAACTACGGGAAATGATTGCCTGTACCCACTTGACTCGCGGGTATTTTTTCTCAAACCACGCCTCCAACTATCTTCCGATCAAGGCAAAACTGCCCGGCGGCAAACAGAAGGCCCTCAATTTGATTGATACGGCCCTGCGGGGCGAAGTACAACTGACGCCGGAGTGGATGCGGGCTTTGTAATCGTGGATGCATCATTGACAAGACGGTAATTTTGATGCTTTGGAGGACAGGATTGGCGTAGACGGGATCGCCATAAAGAGAATCGGCATTCGTTTAGAGTTGAAGGGTCGGATATCCGTCAAACCGGCCGCATGTCGCATTTCACCTGCAAGTACTTGCCTACGACCATTTACCTGCATTGAAGAATACACTTCGTCCTATTCATCCTGACGTACATCGAGGCGTTGAATTGGTGAATGTCGACGACGTCCGCGGTACGGACCTATCCTGGTTTACTGACTATTTCCAGGCTGTTAAGTGGATGGAGCCGGCAATCTGAGCGAAGATGCCTCGCACTTGGTCATAATCACGCGCAGGACTAGTGAATGCGGCTAGAAATAATTGCCCATTCTTGACAACAAACAGCATCCAGTTGCGTTCTAATTCGCCACCGCGGCCGGTAGCGCTTTCAAGCAATACCGATTCGGCGGGAAACCCGTCGATCTTCACAGCTTGGCGGCTTAAGACGTGTAAGCCAGGATTATCGTCCTGATAAGACCGCACGATCTGCTGTGCGGCATCCCCGGCCATGGCGGAATCCGTTTTCTGGTAGCCGGCGGCGAGGCCCAGCAATATGGACACGATGGTCCCTTCGGCGTCCCTTGTAACACGCTTACCATCAGTGGCGGCACAATAGCTCATGCCCGACGGGTGATTATCCATGCTCCAGTTGGAGGGTAGGCTGATCGTGAAGCCGCGGCCTTTGTGGGCTTTCATTATGGGACTGGGCGCCGTCAGAGGCGCTGCCGCGCTGTGGCATGGTGCAGCAGCCGCAAGGGATGTGACAAGGAACACGGCAAGGCTGACGAGATTTATCATCGATGTTTTATACATGCGGATTGATAGGAATTTGGTTTTTATCATGTCTTCATAAAACACTTTGGTTTGAGTAAATCAAGGATTTTTTATAACGAAGGTGCGCTTTCACAACGTTGGACAATAATGAAGAAAAACACCTTTTTTCAACATACGACGCAATTACCCTAAAAATCAGCAAAAAGACCTGCCTTCTTTCAGGTTTCTTTAATCTATTCCAGGTGTTGTCGCTGTTCCTCTTTCAGGATCGCCTGGCTGGATAGAATCTATTTACCTCTCTTTTCGCCGATTCTACGATCCGAAAAGTTATCTTTTTATCGATATATGCCTGAGGTTCATCCGTTTTCTGCAAGTCCATCCGGGGTAATAAGGGCAGAATTCCCGCTTATGCCCCATCACTTTGATCTCATAAACTCCCTTGATCTCTTTTTCCACACCCCCCACTGTCTCCATATATTCTATTCACTCATTGAAAGTTGCAATTCTGTGGAAACCATCCGTCAATAAGGATTATAAAGAAATTCTTCAAGAGCCGCTGAAGATTTCAGCATGGACCCCGAGAACCAAGCTTTTCCGCCATTGCTGCAATTCAGAAGAGCAAATGTCTCCTGTTTCAGTTCGCGGATTTGGCGAATATCTGTTTCGTTTCCGTTACCGAAACATGAGGCATCGTAAATTTCACCGTCGATGCGCACTTGACAGAAACCTTCGGCGAGATAACTCATATCCTCAACCGTCGTGCCTCGCTTGATTGTCATCTGACGGGGATTGACATCTTCGTCATTAAAAATTTCCCACACGCGGTCCGCCATCACCGAATAAAGACCCGTCTGATATGTTTGGGTCACCGCCCGCTCTGCCTTGACGAAAATAATGCGAGAGCCGCGAGCAAAGGAGCAATCTTTATTGAGTTTGGGATTCAATTCAGGAATGAAAGTTCCCTTCAAAGTCACGTCCTGCACCACATTGAACGCGGGTGGATATTCCGTTGCCGTTCCTTCCCGTTCATAAACAACTCCCTGGCCCCAAGCGAGAGTCACCAACGACACCAAAAGTGATGTGCATGCAGAAATCAAGCGCATATATCTCCTCCTTTTCTGATTGGCTGACAAAACAAGTCTCGACAGATATCATGATCATTGGATCTGCGATCATCGGCACCGAGGAGGCGTTTGACCGCCGCTGAAGGGTTTCACTGCAGGTTAACTTACGATATTAAGTTTGCCTTCCTTTTGATCGCAGCAATAACGACATCTCTTTCGATTCCATCAACAGACCAATCCCATGATCGGTTA
>CAYOYJ010000026.1:0-20562 GCA_964408155.1 uncultured Syntrophales bacterium | reverse complement strand
TCCGGTGATGTCCTGGTCAATGATCATGTCCGCAATCACAGGACGCTTTTCCGCATAAAACGGCAGATAATGCCGGTCCGTACCGATTATTTCCCGGGCTTCATACCCGGTAAGTTCGGTACAGGCCCGGTTCCAGAGGATGACGCGGTGATCTTTGTTAATAACAAACGTTGGGATGGGGAATCCCTCGATGATGCCTTCAATGGTTTTCTTCTCCCTCAAAAGCTTTTCCTGCCACTCACTGCGTTCGGTAATCCGCTTCAGTTCCTCCCGGAGTTGCAGTTTCTTCCTGCTCTCATAGGTCATGTAGGAACCGGCAAAGAGGATGACAACAATCAAACCGACTGTTCCCATCATGGTATTAATAAACGCCCGCCTGATAACAGAAATAATCGCGTCATAAGGAGATGTGACGGCCAGGAACCAAACACCGCGGCTCAAATGAATAGGCGCATAGGCCACAACGTATTTATCGCCCGAACGGGCTTTCCCCTGAAGGACGAATTCGCCGTAACCCGCCCGCTCTTTAAAAATTTTTTCCTTAAGGGAAAACTGACTCGGCCTTTTGTCCTGCTCAAGAACACTGATATCCCTTCCTGCCTCCGTATCCTTGGGGTGGACGAGGATTGTACCGTTCTGGTCGAGCATCCAAGTGTCATGCAAAGCCTGGTCATCGCCCTTCCTAAAGTACTCATCCGTAAGGGTCGACAGGGGAAGGGCCGCTAAAATGACACCGGAAAACTGGAAATCATCATTATATTTTGGAACACCGATGATGATGGATTTGACCATTTCCATTTTGCCCTGGTTATTGGCCAGTTCCAGCACAATCACATCACTGATATACGGTTTTCCCGTTTGTTCAATCTCTTTAAAATAACGAAAATACTGGAACCCACGTCCGAAGGAACCTTCAATCAACCCTTCGGGATAAACGGCTAAAACGTTTCCCTTTTCATCCAGGCGCGCAATAAACTTCACCTTGCCCTCCAGATCATTGAAAATAACCCGGATGCTTTTGATGGTATCGTCAGGACGGACTTTTTTTACCGTGGGAAGTTTCGATAGAATAACCAAGCGCCTTTCAACGTTCTGAAGCAGTTCCTCCATCCGTTCGGCTTTTTCCTGCGCGATGGCTGTCTGTTGCCGTCCGGACTGGCCGATCATGTCTTTCTCAATTTTATTGTGAATGGTGATCGCCAGGACCATGATCAGAAAGATGACCATCACCGTCGTGATCCAGATGGAGACGATCATGCGCAATCCATGTTTTTTCCTTGTGTAACTTTCAATCATGCTGAATTCAATTTGATATCACATCGATCGCCAAGACACAAAAAAGACCCCCTTTCCTCAACTTTTAAGAAAGAGGGCCCACGACATGCAATCCCCTGCGGGTGTCATAAAAAAAGACTTTCGGTGATCCTGCGCACCTCATCTCATCTATGACTCATCCTGCTTTTTTTTCTCCCGATAATCTCTGATGGCAATGACGACATAGACGCCGACCGCGCATCCCAGTGAAATGAGCAGTTTCGTCAAACCGCTCTCAATCTGAAGCACCCTTTCACAGATCAACCACACGACAAGATAGGTAACTCCGGTCAGAATTTCCTGCATCGCAATGACCTCAGTGGAAAGCTTTGAGAATCGATGATGACCATGTTGAAACAAACGGGAACATCGGGCGAATCCCGGCCCGTTATTGAAAACGGCTTTTCATCATTAATACCATACTACTTGGATAAGCGGAAAATTGTCAACGATAATATTCTTATTTCCCAATGTATTGCCTTTCTTATTACAGTGCCTTGGGTCGCCAGGGAAAATCTCTTCGTCTGATGGTCGGAATCCATATTCTGAAGCGCCGTTATGATTGTTCCGATGAACGGGCGGCTTAGAAAAAATCGTTCCGTAAACCATCCTTATCCGTATTAGTCTTTAGTTGTCAAAGAACAGAACCATCCCAATGCTCTGCAAATTGCGGTTTTTCAAAACGGACTAATCCCCACTTAATTCCGGAATTGACTTTCCGGCTTCACGCCTTCGTTGAGAATGATGACCTCAACCCTCCTGTTCTGCTGTCGGCCTAGGACGGTGTCATTGCCGGCTATCGGATACCTTTTGCCATACCCAACGGTGACAATGCGATCGATGGCGATGCCGCGTTTGACCAAAGCGTTTCTCACCGCATCGGCCCGCTGTTCGGAAAGACCTTGGTTGTATGCCTCACTGCCGACATTATCGGTATGTCCTTCCACAAGCAAATTCCGGTTCTGTTTTTCCTGAAGAAACACGGCGATTTTATCCATGCTGATCTGGGCGCTGGTGTTCAGATCGGACTTGCCGGTGGCAAACAGCACATCACCGATCGTGAGAACGATGCCGCGCTCCGTCAATTGACCCTGCAGTTGGGACAATTCCTTCATCAACTGGGCAAGTTCCTCCCGGGCTTTCTCCGCTTCTCTGGCTTTGGCATCGGCCTGTGCTTTCGCCAAAGCGGCTTCCTTCGCCTGGATGTCGCCCAGAATTCTGGCCCGCTCGACTTCGCTGGCGGCAGTACTCAACTGCTCCCGGGCCAGTTTCAGGGCCGCCGCTTTTTCGTCCAGATCCTGCTGGAGCAGTTTCTGTTCGATCCGGCTCTTCCGCAATGCCAGCTCCGCCTTTTCCCGAGCCAGCTTGGCTACTTCATTACGTGTGACCGCCCCTTCCGCCAAGGCGACGGATGTCTGCGCCTTGCGCTCCGTCATATAGGAAAGTCGGGCAACATCTTGGAAGAAAAGTTTCTTCTCCCGCACATCGTATCCTTTGGAGGGATCAGCCGGATTGGGCGAATAAACCTTCGTGTTTACGCCTTCTGCATTTTTCAATGTCTTTTCCGCCTCAAGCAGAGTCTTGTAAGCATACAATTCCACATTCGGATTGGCTTTGGCTTGGGCAAACGCTGTCTGAGCCTGCTCCAGACGATCCTTGGCAATCTGTTCACTAAAGTCTGGCGCGCCGCAGCCCCAAAGTAATGTTCCGGCTATCATGAAGGGAATCGCTAATTTAATTAATAAAATACCTTGAGAATTCATTTCGGATCCTCCTTGTGAAGTGGGTGGCTGTTTATTTTACCGGCGGCATTTTTGAGATTTCCTCACGTAGGGCCTCGATAGATTCACGAAGCCTTATCGCATCCCCCTTGGCCTTTTCCGTCGGGGCCAACGCCCTTGCATAATCCGCGTCCGCCATGGCCTCGTCGACAAGTTTATTGGCGGCAACCATGTTCCCAGCCTGCACCTCTGCTCTGGCCTCTGCCAGTTTGGCCTCTGCGGACATAAGGGGCGCCGGTGCGTATACTTCGGCGTCCACCGCCTTGGCGGCAATGATATTTTCCTCAAGCTTGGGAAACCGAGAACTGACCGTATCCGTGGCGGCGCATCCGGTTACCAGACATAACCCGAATGCAGCCACTCCCGTCAAGACATACCGCAAAACCATGTTTTTCTGCATGCTGAATCCTCCTTATCACAATGAACCGCAGTTTTTTTCATATATTAATCTTCTGAAACCATCAAAAGCTTACTTTCTGCGTAATCGATACGCCGTCATCTCCGGTGATGTCTACCATGTTCAAAAACCGACTGTCAATATGAGACCACTTTGATGTTTTTTATGACGGATACGCGCTCCAACAGGATTAAACAAAAGGCCACGAGAAAGGAGTGTTGTTTTTTTCATTGACGGACAACTCCCTTCTTCCTATACTCGCCGCCGAAACGCCAGATACTCCGCAATTTATTGGGACGTGTTTACCGATGCTTCACTATAAGACATATGAAACCACCGATACTCTGGCTCCCTGGGTAGTGTTTATCCACGGTGCCGGAGGCAGTTCGTCGATTTGGTTTCTCCAAATCAGGGCCTTCATGCGGCATTTCAACGTACTCCTGATCGATCTGAGAGGTCATGGCGAATCCAGACATCTCGTCAATCTCAAGGAGGACTGTCATTATAATTTTGAGGATATTACACGCGACATCATCGAGGTTCTCGATACACTGAAAATTAAAAAAGCACACTTTATAGGGATTTCACTCGGCACAATCCTGATCCGCAATCTCAGCGAGATCGCATCCGAACGGGTTAGTTCGATGATCATGGGAGGGGCTATCATCCGGCTCAATATCCGGGCCAAGGTATTGGTGACGATCGGAAATGGATTCAAGCAGTTTGTTCCTTATATGTGGCTGTACCGGTTCTTTGCTTGGATTATTATGCCCCGTGAGCGGCATAAAAAATCGCGGCTGCTCTTTGTCAACGAAGCGAAAAAGGTGGCACAGAAGGAGTTCATGCGCTGGTTCAGACTAACCTATGAGCTGACCCCTTTGCTGAAGTACTTCAATGAAAAGGATACCGGTATTCCAACGCTATACCTCATGGGTGATGAAGACCACATGTTTCTGCCGGCTGTGCGTCAGATTGTCACCCGGCATACCAACTCATGGCTCGAGATTATCGCAAATTCCGGTCATGTCTGCAACGTTGATCAACCGCGTAAATTCAACGCCCATGCCATTGCCTTTCTGAAACGCATGCATGCCGTGTCCACGGAAAAGCATCCTATCGGCGTACGCCAGTTAGCCGTCTGTCCATCCTCCGGTTTGAATTAACGGTTCTCCATGAAAGCGCAGCCGTTTTCACGTCATCCTCTGTTAACCCGCCGTCAAATCCGCACTATCTACGGGCGGCAACCCGGAACAGCTTTCCATGTGTTCATCGGATTGGTCGCCCTGATTCTGTTTACCCCCACCTGGGGCTTTGGCCAAACAGCGATTACCCTGGGTGAACTGGCCGGGGTAATGGAGTCGTCCTGGCAGACCTGGCAGGGGGTCCGGGATTACACCTGCCTCTTTTACCGCCAGGAATGGGTCGATGGACACCTGCGGGAAAAGGAAACCATCCGTGTCAAGTTCCGCAAGACGCCCCTCTCGCTTTACATGAAGTGGGTTGCGGAGCCGCACCAGGGACGCGAAACGCTGTTTGTTGCCGGCAAAAACCAGGACCGGATCAAGGTCCATCAAGGCGGCCTCCTGGGTGGTATCAACATCAATTTGAACCCCCTCGGCCACATGGCCAGAAACAGTTGTCGGCACACGGTCTATGAAGCCGGCATCGGATACACCATCGGGCTCCTGCGGGACGGTCTGCAACTGGCAAAGGTAGGAAAGAACGGCGTTTTCACAGACCTGGGCCGGAAAACTTATGAAGGGCTGAACGTCCGCTGTTATCGTGCCGTTTTTCCGGGATCCGAAGTCAAGCCCGATAACACGTATTGTGCCGTCAGGGGCAAATACCACGCGGCGGACACCACCGTTTGCATCGACGACAGGAATCATCTGCCGGTGGTCGTAGAAAACCGTAATGCGTCAGGTCAGTTGATCGAATACTACGTGAACAAGGATCTTCAACTCAACACCGGCCTGACCGACATGGATTTCAGCCCGGACAACCCGGAATACCGGTTCTGACCGCACGCGTACTCCTTATAGTAACAGACCGAACATACTCCTGGCTTCAGTATGTTCCATCCCATCATCTCTCGGCTATTCAGGCTTGAAAATAATATTTGACATGCCAAGGAAACTTCCCTACATTTGACCCGCAAGAAAGCGATTTCTTTCACTTAAACGTTCGTTTTCCGGCAAAATCCCAATGGGTCTGATGGAGTGTAAAATGAAAAACTCACGCAAAGCCTTATCGATCATTTTAACAACCTTGTTTCTCATCGCCGCCTTTGCATCCGTTTCCATGGCCGCAAATGCCCAACCCGTTACCCGTGCAAAAGATATCCATGTGGTGAAACCGCCCGTACTCTGCAAGGATCCTGCTGTAAGTAATTTCAACATTAACAAGAGCTTGGCCAACAACACGGCGACCTTCACCATGACCGGAAAAGTATGTAACAATGGTCCCGGGGATTACAATCAACCGGCGAATCCCCTGGAAGCGCATTTCAATGTCTATGCCGCTTATGGTCCGATGTTCAGCTACCCCGCCGCCGGGGAAGTCAAGTTTTTTACCCAGACCGTGGGACCGGTCCTGAAAAAAGGGCAGTGCATCGCCTTTACTCAGGTCTTTACGCGCGAAAAAGTGCTCCAGTGGGGATTTAAGGATCCCAAACCGAATGAAAAGCAGATGAAGCTGCTCTTCGAGTTTTTCATCCGCGACGCCAAAGGGACGCTGGGAACCGTCATCCAGCCGAAGGGCCTTGATTGCAACCTCAACAACAATCTTCTTTCTCAAACCTTTGACATGATGGTCGGCATTCCATAAGTACAATCTTAAATCTGGATGCTTCGCCCCCGAGCCCCCCTCAAGTCAAACAAGGGGTCTCGGGGCCTTCATGTGTGTCCCTGTTATCTAATGTTTACAGCAAGGTATAACATGGCATGCCTTGATTCCCCTTCAACCATCCTGAGGGGAGGTTTTTTAACGGTCAGCTTCAAGGCCGATGCCTGCCAATGAAATCTCCTTGACAGACGAGGCTCACCCTCGTAGCATTCGGCCATGGAAAGTATCCCCTTTTCCACATCAACACGGAGGTTGACCGATGATGAAAAAAATATGCTTGTTTCTGTTTACCGCGATTGTCACCGTTTTTCTCCTGAACGCCTGCCAGACGGCACAAAAAACCGGAAGCGCGGAAAGTTCAGCACCCACAACCCAGGCCGAATCTCCCAAGGAGACACAAAAGGCTGCGCCGACTGAAACCCAGCCAAACACACAAACCGTCAAGGGTATCAACGGCTGGGAAGGCGAGATCATCGGTAAACCGGCCAAGGGCAGCAAGTTCACGAAGCTGAAAATCGGGATGACGATGAAACAGGTGACCAAGCTGATCGGTCAGCCGAGCGATCAGGGCGCCTATGTGACCGGCAAGGCCTGGATCCCCTATTATCACGGCAGTGACGTATACCGCCACGAGCTGGTATACAAAAAACAGGGGCGGTTGATTTTCGCCAGCGACCCCTCCGGCGATTACAACTCGGGAAACCTGATCACGATCATCCACAACGCCAAGGAGGCAGGTTACCGCTGAGCCGCACGCGGTTTAACCAACAGCCATTGCAAAAAACCGTCAAGCAGGAGGAACCTTATATGAGTATCGATCCTCTTTTTGCCCCCATTCCCGGTGCCGATCATCGTGATATCGGCGGCATTGAACTGGATATCGTCACGACCGGCGCCGCCCGGGTGAAACGCATGATCTATCCCCCCGGCTTCCGCTGGTCCACCCAGATGAAACCCGTCGCCAAGACCGAATACTGCCTGCACGCCCATGTGGGTTTTCTCGTAAAGGGCAGCATCCGCATCCTCTTCAGCGACGGCTGCGTGGAAGACCACGTCGCCCCCTGTGTTCTTGCCGTCCCGCCCGGCCATGACACCTGGGTCATGGGCGACGAGGCCTGCGTCTTCATCGAATTTGACTTTGAACGGGACACGGTCCAGCGCCTGGGAATCCCGGAAAAACACTGTCAAAAATAAAGAGAAAAAACCGACTACGAAAAAAGAAACGAGGGGTATGGGGAAGTGTTCCTAACTTGCGCTGATTTCATAATGAACCGTCTGCCAAATTTCCCACAAATTACCTCTTGGTTTTTTGGTCTTTATTACTATGAAATAACCACCGGTAAAAATTCAATTAAGTTGATTTTATAACATATTTTATTATTTTCATTTTTCATGAAATGGCATAGGATTGTGCGAATTTTGGAAAAAAACCAGGATGGGTGTATTAATTGTTATGCCCCAAGGAAACATGATGAGAAAATATAAGCTGTTGAAGAAAGCCCTGTTAGTAGTCGCTGCTGCTGGTTTGATTGGCCTCATTCTCTGCGCCCTCTACATCCACAATGATACGTCGCTTGATAGTTTTAAAGAAGTTCCGGCACGAACTACATCGAGTGAATTGCCCGAACAACTAAAAATCGGCGTGATCGGTGACAGCTGGGTTGCTGGTCAGAAATTAGACCGAGCTGTTGAACAAACGGTGGCAACCTCTGGATTCGAGACCGTAGTCCTCAGCTCGGGTCATCCAGGGGCAAAAAGTCGTCAAATATATCGCTCCCTTTTCTTGGAAAGGGGTGACGAAAAATCGAGCAATGCTCTGTTCATGGATGACGATTTAGATTACTTGGTTGTTGTTGCAGGGGTAAACGATTCTGTAGGGCACATTGGAAAGACATTTTATGCTCATCATATGTTTCTCATCGTTCAGACAGCATTAGCTCGTGGGATAAAACCTGTAATCGTCGAAGTTCCAGAATATGGAATAGAAGATACTCCCTCGGTTGGATTTTTATCGTGGGGGAAAAGGTCTATTTACCTTTGGCTGTTTGATAACGGGAATGTGGATGTAATCAGAGAATACAGAAAGGCACTCCGAGAAAAACTCCAAGAATCAGGTATCGCAGACAAAGTCCTGCTTGTTGAGTTTTCCCCAATTACTGATGATTACAATACCAGCAAAGAGCTATACGCAAATCCATCACATCTAAACCATGATGGATACTCGAAATTGGGTAAACTGATAGCACATAGCATAGAAGAATGGCATAACAATGCCATGCAATCGGACGGGAATTCCGCTGCGCTCCATTCCCGCCGGTGATGGCAAGCGTTCGTCAAAATAACAAACAAAGCTACAGGAGGAAAACACGATGGTCCCGGAGAAGCTTCAGGAAATCATGAAGAAGGACGGAGTTGTCGCTATCGCCACTTTGGGACCTGACGGGCCCCATATGGTCAATACTTGGAATAGCTACCTCCGAATATCACCAGATGGACGACTGTTTATCCCCGCAGGTTACATGCACAAAACGGAGGCCAACATCACCTACAATGCAAATGTATTGATTACCTTGGGGAGTAGTAAAGTTCAGGGCTTGCATGGCGCCGGCGCCGGTTTCTTGATCAAAGGAAAGGCGAGTTTCATTGCGTCCGGGCCTGATTTTGATTTCATGAAAGAAAAGTTCAATTGGCTACGCGCCACCTTGGCCGTTACCATCGAATCTGCCACTCAAACATGGTGAAGCCCCCGCCCGTAGCGTCATGTGCGCATAACGCACCGAATATAATAGGAAATGCAAGAATGAATGAGGAATCGCCATTCGATCATTGATGATGACAAGGGAATGATTTTTTGCGGTGCGTTTCGCGGTCGCGAACACACCCTACACCTTTAGGTTAAATACAGAGCAAATCAGGCGTTCAAGTTCCCTGCCCAATAACCTCCACCTCGTCGCCGACCCGGACTTCCCCACCCGTAATGACGGCGGCAAAGACGCCTTCCCGGGGCATGACGCAATCCCCCACCTGGTGAAAGATGTTGCACCGCTCACGGCAGAGCTTGCCGATCTGGGTCATTTCCAGGAGGACTTCCTTCCCCACCTTCAGCTTCGTGCCGATCGGCAAGGCAAACAGCTCGATGCCGGAAATGGTCAGATTCTCTGCAAAATCGCCGAATTGGACATCAAGGCCCTTATCGCGGATCTTCCGGACGCTGTCTTCCGCCAGAAGGCTTACCTGCCGGTGCTGAAATCCCGCGTGGGCGTCTCCTTCCAAACCGAGTTGCGCCACGAGGAGACACCGGTCCACATTGTGCTTTTTCTCACCCTTTTTCTCGCTGATGTTGACCGATAAAACCCGGCCCTTTGTTGAAGCTGCCATCGGGACGACTCCTTCTAATCTGGTTTTATAAAGATTTCTCCCCGCACACCGGGCAGTGTTTTGCCTTCTCAATGTTGACGGTGCTGAAAGTCATGTCCGAACCGTCGATGAACAGCATCCGCCCCGCCAGAAGTGTCCCGAATCCCGCCAGGTACTTGATCGCCTCCATAACCTGGACGCAGGCGATCATACCCGGGAGTGGCCCCAAGACGGGAATCTCTTCCTCCTGCTCCGGCACATCCTGGCACAGGCAGGCAAAACAGGGCGTTTGCCCCGGGATGAGGGTGGTCGCCTCTCCCATCAGGCTGTGGACACCGCCGTGGATGAAGGGAATACCGCGTTCAACACAGGCCCGGTTCACGATCAGGCGGGTCTCGAAATTATCGAGACCGTCGATGACCACCTGAGCGCCGGCAATGAGTTCCGACGCGTTACTTTCGTCGATGCGCTTCATGACGGGCGTCACCTGAACGGCGGGATTCAACAGACGCAGCTTCTCGGTCCCCGAGAGGACCTTCTCCCGGCCGATGTCCTGATCGTAGTGGAGAATCTGGCGGTTCAGGTTGGACAAAGATACGACATCCCTGTCGATCAGGGTCAGATGACCGATTCCCGCCGCCGCCAGGTAAATGGCGTTCGGAGACCCCAGACCACCCGCTCCGACGATGACCACATGGGCGTTTCGCAACTTATCCTGTCCTTCCTCACCCAGATAAGGGTAAAAAATCTGCCGTCGGTACCGTAAAAGATCGTATTCTGTCAGCATGATATCCTTAATCCCTTATGACATTTATCTTATCTTATCTTATCTTCTCTCCTATCCTCCTCCGGCGCCGGCCAGAGCACGCAGGAGAATAACCTTATCGCTTTCTTTGATCGTCGTGCGCTCGAAATCCTCTCGCTTCAGAAAGGCCATGCAGTTGAAAAAAACATAGCTGTTGGCAATGACAACGTCCCGATCGTCCATGAAACGGTCGTAAAGGGGTCGGCCATCCTTGTCCTTCACCTGCCTGAAAAAATCGGCCACGGTCCGGGCGTCCGTTTCGATTTCTTCTTCCGTTTTCCTTTCCCAACCCAGTACCTGCTTCATCCGGGGGTCCATGGTCTGCAGTTTGATTTTCATTTTGTCCTCCTTATCTTTACGGCTTCGCCAATACAAACAGGGCATCCTTGGCTAAGAGGTTCGGCCAGAAACGAACTTCCTTCGTCCCTCCCAGATAGTGACTCTCCAGAATGCGGAGGGCATGTTCGACGCAAAATCGCTTAAAGTCGGTCACACTTAAAAAACGGACATTGGGCGTATCGTTCCAGCGATAGGGCAATGATTTCGTCATCGGGGATGTTCCGCGAAAAAAAAGCATTGATCGCGCCCCCAGATGGGCAAAATTCGGAAAACCCACGATGATGCGGCGCCCGATACGCAGGGCCTGCTCAAAAACCTCGTCCACTTTCCTCACCTGCTGGATGCTCTGGTTGAGGATCACATCGTCGAAGGAGGCATCGGGATATTCCCGCAGGCCCTCCTCAATGTCCCCGTGAATGACACTCAACCCCTTTTTCACACATTCGTAGATGGCCGCTTCGTCCAGTTCGATCCCCTGCACCCGGACGCTTTTCTCCCGGGCCAGCAGGTACATCAGGTCTCCGTTCCCGCACCCCAGGTCGAGAATCTTGGAACCCGCTTCCACAACCCCGGCAATAATTCGGTGATCGAGCCTTACGTCCTCAGATGGCATACTCGGCGACCTCGTAACCGTGGAAGGTCTTGTCCAGGAAGGGGCGAATCAGATTCGTCTGTTCCTTTACCTCTAACAGGAACGCATCGTGACCATAGGTGGAGGCGATTTCACAGTAGGTCACATCGCACGCCTTCCGCTTCAACTCCTTCACAATCTCCTGGGATTGATAGGGTGGATAAAGCCAGTCCGATTTGAAGGAAATGACCAGAAACCGGATTTTTTCGCAGCCGTTCGCACCGATAAGCCGGCCATTCGATACGTCAAAATAATCGAGGGCCTTTGTCACATAAAGATACGAATTGGCGTCGAAACGCTTGACGAAATTGTCGCCCCGGTAACGGAGATAACTTTCCACCTCAAAATCGGCTCCGAACTTGAAGCTGTAGTTGCCGTTCTTCAATCGTCGAGAGAACTTCTCCTCCATGGACTGATCGCTCATGAACGTAATGTGCCCAAGCATTCGGGCGATGGCCAAGCCCTTCTCCGGCTGGCCGTAATCATAGTAATTCCCTTCCCGCCAGGTCGGATCGGCCATGATGGACTGGCGCACCACCTCATTGAAGGCGATCTGCTGGGGCGAGTTTTTCAATGCCGTTGCAATTGGAATGACCGCCCTCACCCGCTTTGGGCAGCCGGCCGCCCACTGGAGAGCCTGCATGCCTCCCATAGACCCGCCGACGACACACAGGAGCTGATCGATGCCGAGAAAATCGATCAGACACCGCTGGGCTTCGACCATGTCGCCGATGGTAATGATTGGAAACTCCAGACCGTAGGGCTTGCCCGTCTTCAGATTAAGCGACGACGGCCCCGTGCTGCCTTTGCATCCTCCAATGACGTTGGAGCAGATTACAAAGTACAGATCGGTATCGAAGGCCTTGCCCGGGCCGATCATGGCGTCCCACCAGCCCGGATCACGGCTCCCTTTGAAATGCCCCGCGGCATGCGCGTCCGCCGACAGCGCATGGAGCACCAAAATGGCGTTGGATCGATCCTCGTTCAGATGGCCGTAGGTTTCGTAGGCAAGCCGCACGGGCCCCAGTGTTTTTCCGGACTCCAGACGCAAGGGTTCCGCCCCCCCGGCAAAAGTCAGATATTGTGTTTCCACCACCCCGACAGGGTGACCTTTTTTCGTCACATGCCCCTCCACACCAGTTGTCCGACATGGTATCCATTTACTTTTATTGGAAAAGCCACGTGGATAGATACCGTTCCCCCGTGTCTGGCAGAATTGTCACGATGACCATTCCAGCCGTCTCAGGTCGATTTGCCACATGCAGAGCCGCCCACAGAGTCGCCCCCGAGGATATCCCCGCCAGAATTCCTTCTTCCTTCGCCAGACGCTTCGCCGTCTCAGCGGCGTCTTCATGCCGGACCGTCACGATCTCGTCGATCACCTCCCGATTCAACACGTTCGGAACGAAACCGGCCCCGATGCCCTGTATTTTGTGCGGCCCGGGTTTCCCGCCGGAAAGAACCGGCGAATCCGCGGGCTCCACGGCAACGATCCGGAGCGCCGGGTTCCGTTTTTTGAGCACCTCCCCCACACCCGTAATCGTCCCCCCTGTCCCGATCCCGGCCACAAAATAATCAAGACGGCCGTCCGTGTCCGCCCAGATCTCCTCCGCCGTCGTCCTGCGGTGAATCTCAGGGTTGGCGGCGTTGTTGAACTGCTGGGGAATAAAACTGTTCGGCGTCGCTTTCGCCAAGTCCTCCGCTTTCTCCACTGCCCCCTTCATCCCCTTGGGCCCTTCCGTCAGGACAACTTCCGCCCCGAGAATCGCCAAAAGCTGGCGTCGCTCCATGCTCATGGTCTCCGGCATGGTCAGAATCAGCTTGTATCCCTTCGCGGCACAGACGAAAGCCAGGGCAATCCCCGTGTTTCCGCTCGTCGGTTCGATCACGACCGTGTCGGGTCCGATCAGGCCATCCTGTTCCGCCGCCTCGATCATGGCAACGCCGATCCGGTCCTTCACGCTGGAAAGAGGATTGAAGGACTCCAGTTTGGCCAGAATCGTATTTTGCGCTTCACGGTTGAGGCGGTTGATCCGCACCAGGGGCGTCCCGCCTACCGTTTTCGTAATATCGTCGAAGATCTTTCCCATAGTTTACCTCCCGGCCTGCTCCAGGGCCTGTGCAATGTCTTCCAGAATATCATCGATATGCTCG
The DNA here is from genome assembly GCA_964408155.1 of uncultured Syntrophales bacterium. Taxonomy (GTDB): domain Bacteria; phylum Desulfobacterota; class Syntrophia; order Syntrophales; family JAAYKM01; genus JAAYKM01. The sequence goes on along the minus strand of CAYOYJ010000026.1, from coordinate 6,940 downwards.
ATCCCAATGGAAAGGCGAATAAAATCAGGCGTCACGCCGGTTGCCCGCTGTTCTTCCGGCGAAAGCTGCTGATGGGTCGTCGTTGCCGGGTGAATCGCCAGGGTTTTGGCGTCTCCCACGTTGGCAAGATGAGAAACAAGCTTCAGCGACTCGATGAACGTCTTTCCCGCTTCGAGTCCGCCCTTGATCCCAAATCCGATCATCGCCCCCGCGCCATGCCTGAGATATTTATCCGCCCTCGCCTTCTCCGGATTCGATGCCAGACCGGGATAGTTTACCCAGTTAACCCGGGGGTGCTTCTCCAGAAACTCCGCTACGGCCAGTGCGTTTTCCCCGTGGCGGGGAATGCGCAGATGGAGGGTTTCCAGCCCCTGTAGGAGCAGGAAGGCGTTAAAGGGCGAGAGCGCCGGCCCCAGATCCCGCAGCAGCGTTACCCGAGCCTTGATGATATAGGCCAGGTTTCCCAGCGGGGCCAGATAATCCACAAAGTCCACACCGTGATAGCTCAAATCGGGTCCGGCGATGAGGGGGAACTTGCCGCCGGTCCAGTCAAATTTGCCCGAATCGACAATCAATCCGCCCAACGACGTCCCATGGCCGCCGATGAATTTCGTCGCCGAATAAACAACAATATCCACGCCATGATCAATGGGCCGCAGGGTATAGGGCGTCACCGTATTGTCGAGAATAAACGGAACCCCATGACGGTGAGCGATGGCAGCCACCCCTTCCAGATCGGCCACATCCAGTTTCGGATTACCAACCGATTCCGCATAAACGGCCTTTGTCTTGCCGTTGATCGCCTTCTCCATCGCCGCCAAGTCGTTCGACGGCACGAAACGAACCGCGATCCCGAACCGGGCAAACGTGTGGCGTAAAAGATTGTACGTTCCACCATAGAGGTTGTCTGCCGACACAATTTCATCTCCGGTCTGGGCAATATTCAACAGGGCGAGTGTAACGGCCGACTGGCCGCTTGCCACCGCCAGAGCGCCGATCCCGCCGTCCAGAAGGGCGATCCGTTTCTCCAAGACGTCCGTTGTCGGGTTCATCAGTCGGGTGTAGATATTGCCGAATTCCTTCAGGGCAAACAGGTTCGCCGCATGTTCCGTATTTCGGAACTGATAGGAGGTCGTCTGATAGATCGGCACGGCTCGTGCCCCTGTAGTCGGGTCCGGTTCCTGGCCGCCGTGAAGGGCCAGGGTTTCTATTTTTAACAATTTTTCTTTTTCGCTCATCTTCTTATCCTTTCTCGTTCTCATGTTGATGCACCCCTGATAAGATTCCAGGGCTGACGTTCCGTTACTAACCGCTGTACATCAACATGCGATCGATACTGGCTCGTGCCCGGACCGCCACGTCACGGGGCACATCAACAGCATGATCCATATCCTCCAGGGCCCAGAGCACCTTTTCCAGATTGATCCGCTTCATGTTCGGGCAAACGGCGTGTTTGGAAACAGGATAAAAGATATTGCCCGGGTTTTCTTTCTGCATCCGATGGATGATGCCGATCTCCGTTGCCACAATGATTTCCTGTACATCGCTTTGCTTCACAAAGCGGCACATCCCCTCCGTGGACAGGACCTGATCGGAAAGCTCCCGCACCGCACGGGGGCATTCGGGATGGGACACGACTGCCGCACCAGGATGGAGCCGCTTCTGTTCGATGATATCATCCGGCAGAATCTTCGCATGCGTCGGGCAGAAACCCTGCCAAAGGATCATTTTTCTCCCGGTCTTTTCAATCACGAAATCGCCCAGATGCTTGTCGGGAACAAAAATGATTTCATCCCGGTCGGCCAGAGCTTCCTGAACCATCCGCACAGCGTTGGCCGATGTGCAGCAGAGATCACATTCGGCCTTAACCTCCGCCGTTGTATTGACATAACAAAGCACCGCCGCACCGGGATGTTTCGCTTTCAGCGCCTTCAGTTCGTCGGCGGTAATCATGTCCGCCATGGGACATCCCGCCTTGGGATCAGGAATGAGGACCGTTTTTTCAGGCGACAGAATTTTTGCCGTCTCGGCCATGAAATGCACCCCGCAGAAAACGATGACATCGGCGTTGGTTTTGGCTGCTTCCATACTCAGCCCCAGGGAATCCCCCACGAAATCCCCGATGTCCTGCACTTCCGGCAACTGGTAATTGTGGACCAGGATGACGGCATTGCGTTCCCGCTTCAATTGTGCAATCTTTTCAAGCAGTTCCATGAACAACCTCCTCAATAACGCCGCCCCCCAGGACATTGTCTCCCTCGTAAAAAACCACCGACTGACCCGGCGTGATGGCTTCCTGATCCTCCATAAAGACCACCCACGCACGACCATTCTCAAAACTCACCCGACAGGGGCTTTCTTTTTTGCGGTAGCGAATCTTCGCTTTAACCATCTCCGGCCAATCCGACCGGAACAGGTTCAAATCTCCGGCGATCAGTTCTTTTGCCGCAAGCGCTTTTTTCTCCCCCACAACAATCTCATTCTCTTCCGCATCAATCCTGAGTACATACAAGGGCACCGGATGACTGATGCCAAGTCCGCCCCGCTGCCCCACAGTATAGTAAGCGATCCCCTTATGGCTCCCCAAACCGTGTCCTTCCTGATCGACAATGCGTCCGTTTTTTTGCTCACCCAGCCGTTCCCGCAGAAACTCCTGATAGGTTCTCTGGGTCACAAAACACACATCCTGACTTTCCGCCTTGGCCGCCACCGGGAGATCTGCCCTGTCGGCCAGAGCCCTCACCTCTTCCTTGGTGTAGGGACCAAGGGGGAAAAGAACCCGCGACAGAATTTTCGCGTCAATATGGTAAAGAAAATAGGTCTGATCTTTCCTTTTGTCACGGGGTCGGATCAGATGATACCCGTCTTTTTGCTTTTCAACGGTCGCGTAATGACCGGTTGCCAGGGCATCGAATCCGAGGGCGACGGCATGCGTCATGAGCGATCCGAATTTCAGGAAACGGTTGCAGACGACACAGGGGTTGGGCGTCCGACCATGTGCATATGCATTAACAAAAGGTCCAATCACCCATTTCTCCAGTTCGTCCGCATAATCCAGAACATGGTGCCGTATTCCCAGTTTGTCGCAGACCCCTTTCGCATCCTGAACCGCATCAGGGCTGCAGCACCGGGGATGTTCCCCTTCCGCAGCCCGCACCCCCAGGCACATGGTCACGCCCGCAACCTCGTACCCCGCCTCCTGCAGCAGAAGAGCCGCAACAGACGAGTCAACCCCACCGCTCATGGCAACCAGCACTTTTTTATTCATCATTTTCTTCCCGGCGGTGCCTGACTAAATCCCCGATGCCGCTTCGTTACCATGTTTTTCCATATGCATCCGCACCAGATCCTGCAGGTTGATGGAATCCAGGACTTCAGATATTTTTCCGCCCAAAAGAGACCAGATTTCACGGCTGACGCAAGTCGATACCCGGTTACAGAGGGACGGATCCCGCACGCAATCGACCAGACAGGATTCGCCTTCAAGAGCATTTAGAATCTCCTTTAGATTGATCTGGAACGGATCCCGGGCCAGATTATATCCTCCGTAAGCGCCGCGGGTCGAATTAACCAAGCCTGCGGTCCGGAGAGGAATAATGATCAGACTGAGATATTTCTCCGAAATCTCCTCCCCCCGGGCAATATCCTTGAGATAAACCGGTCCTTTTCCATAATGGATCGCCAGAGCCTGCATCAGGCGGACGCCGTAACGGGCGCGTGTCGAAAGTTTCATAATTACATTCCCCACAATGCCTACTATTACTATTTTTATAGTAGTAATTAACTTTTTTCTATTCACTGTCAAGTATTTTTTTCACCGGGAATGCATCTTGACATTTTTTTGATGGTGCATATCTTATCGCCCGACTCGGAAATGACCTCATTTCGTCTATTCCAGAACCATCAAACCATGATCATAAAACTAATTTAGGAGGTACGCTGTATGAATGTAAAACCACTACAGGACAGGATTCTGGTTTTGCGGGAGGAAGAGGAACAGAAAACCGCCGGCGGAATCATCATTCCGGACACGGCCAAGGAAAAGCCCCTGGAGGGCAAGGTGGTGGCTGTCGGCCCCGGAAAATTCGACAAGGACGGCAAACGGATTCTCGTCGAGGTCAAAAAGGGCGATAGAATTTTATTCAGCCGTTATGCGGGAACGGAAATCAAAATTAACGGCGTCGAACACCTGATGATGCGTGAAGACGATATTTTAGCCGTTATCGAGTAAAAAAAGGAGGAAAGTCATGGCCGCAAAAGACATTAAATACGATATGGTCGCCCGGGAAAAGATCATGAAAGGCGTTGACACATTGGCCAACGCCGTGAAGGTTACCCTCGGTCCCCGCGGACGGAACGTTGTCCTGGACAAGTCCTGGGGCGGGCCCGTTATCACCAAGGATGGCGTTACCGTCGCCAAGGAAATCGAACTGGAGGACCGCTTTGAAAACATGGGCGCCCAGATGGTGAAGGAAGTGGCGTCCAAGACCTCCGATACGGCCGGCGATGGCACGACCACCGCCACAATCCTCGCCCAGGCTATCTACCGTGAAGGCTCGAAACTGGTTGCCGCCGGGATGAACCCCATGTCGCTGAAGCGGGGCATCGATAAAGCCGTCGGAGCGGTTTCCGAAGAGCTGAAGAAGATCTCCAAGACCGTCAAGGACAAGAAGGAAATCGCCCAAGTCGGCACGGTCTCCGCCAATAACGACACCACCATCGGTGATATCATCTCCGAAGCCATGGCAAAGGTCGGCAAAGAAGGGGTTATCACCGTCGAGGAAGCCAAGGGGATGGAAACGACTCTGGACATCGTTGAGGGCATGCAATTTGACCGAGGTTACGTTTCCCCTTATTTTGTGACGGACCCGGAAAAGATGCAAATCCATCTGGAAGATCCCTACATCCTGCTCAATGAAAAGAAAATCAGCATGATGAAGGACATGGTACCGCTCTTGGAGCAGATTTCCCGCATGGGTCGCCCCCTGCTGATTGTTGCTGAAGATATCGAGGGCGAGGCTCTGGCGACGCTCGTCGTCAATAAAATACGCGGCACCCTCAAGTGCGCCGCCGTCAAGGCACCCGGCTTCGGTGACCGTCGTAAGGCCATGCTGGAAGATATCGCCGTTCTGACCGGCGGCAAGGTCATATCAGAGGATCTCGGACTGAAGCTGGAAAACGTAGGTCTGGACGATCTTGGCCGCTGCAAGCAGGTTTCCATCGATAAAGACAATACGACCATCGTGGACGGTGCCGGTTCCCGAGCTGATATTGAAGGCCGGGTGAAGCAGATTCGCGCCTTGATCGAAGAAACGACTTCCGACTACGACCGGGAAAAACTCCAGGAACGTTTGGCCAAACTGGTCGGAGGCGTGGCGGTAATCAAGGTCGGCGCGGCCACGGAACTGGAAATGAAAGAAAGGAAAGCCCGCGTTGAAGACGCCCTGCATGCGACACGAGCCGCCGTTGAAGAAGGCATCGTTGCGGGCGGCGGGGTGGCCCTGCTCCGGAGTCTACCCGCCCTGGAAAAAGTCAAGCCGGCCGATGAGGATGAAAAACAGGGACTCAACATTATCAAACGGGCCTTGGAAGAACCGCTGCGTCAAATTGCTCTTAATGCCGGCTACGAAGGCTCTATCGTCGTCGAAAAAGTGAAAAATGGCAGGGGGGACTTCGGCTTTGACGCCGACAAGGGCGTTTACGGCGATCTGATGAAGACCGGGATCATCGACCCCACCAAAGTGGCGCGTTTGGCGCTCCAGAGCGCCGCTTCCGTTTCGTCCATACTCATCACTACCGAAGCAATGATCGCAGAAAAGCCCAAGAAGAAGTCAGCGGCACCCGCCATGCCGGGAGGCGGTATGCCCCCTGACATGGGCGATTACGATTACTAACCCTCCTTATTGCGGCCCCGATTCCATCCGACAGATAGATTTCATAGCGGATTGAGCCGGGGTCGCCTTTTCTCCGGTTCTCTTTACACATTTACTTGATACCACTTCATCTTGCTTGACACCCTTAATCCTCTCCCGAATCAAAGGCGTAATTCGATTCGTATAGACATTTTCGTTGACAAGACATTTTTTTTGGCGTAGAAACCTTACCATAATTACGAACTTATGTTTTTTAAAATGAAATAGCACCTTGCGGGGGGGGTACTTTTACGGAAATATTTCACACATGAATGTAAACCTTCAGTATTACATATCCCGTATAGAGACCTCAAAAAATCTTCCCACGCTGCCTCACATTCTTGTAAAACTGATTCATGCCTGTCAGGATGAAAACGGCAGCATCAAAGATATCGCAAAAATCATCTGCGCTGATGCCTCCATCTCCGCCAGAATTCTCAAGCTGGCCAACTCTTCTTATTTCCGATCCACGGTGAAAATATCCCAGATTGACCAAGCACTGATCAGACTGGGACGGAGCGCCATAAAAAATTTGGCCATCAGCTCCGCCGTTCGGCAGGTTTTCGGTAAATCGGACACCGTTGCAGAAGGGCTCGACCTGAAGCGTTTCTGGCGACATTCGTTGACATCAGCGGTTTTATCCAGAATGATCGCTGAAAAAACCGGTTTTGATCTTCCGGAGCAGGCTTTCCTGGCCGGTATGATTCATGATATCGGACGCCTGATCCTGGCCGTGAATTTTCCCGAAGAATATAAAACGATCTTAACCGATTCGGAAAACGTGACCGAGTCCTTGATCGAACGGGAAAACCAGATTGGCGCCCCCCACACGGAAATCGGGGCATGGCTTCTGAGCCGCTGGAATTTTGATTCGATGATCATCGACGCCTCTCGTTACCACCACGAACCTATCGTCAGAATTAAAAATTCTTTTCCTCTGGTCAGGATTGTCTACGCGGCAAACGACATGTCTCGCATCACCGAACCCAGTGATGCAGCCTTCTTCGTGCTGAAGAGCCTTTTCTCAT
>CAYOYJ010000025.1:0-20622 GCA_964408155.1 uncultured Syntrophales bacterium | reverse complement strand
AAGCATTACGTGAGCATGGCTTCCAGATCAGTATGTCTCGCAAAGGCAATCCTTACGATAATGCCGCCGCCGAGAGCTTTTTCAAAACCCTTAAAACCGAGGAAGTCTATCTCTGGGAATACCAGACCCTTGACGATGTCCAGAATCGGCTTCCCTTTTTCATTCAGGAAGTGTACAACCGCAAGCGTCTGCATTCATCTCTCGGATACAGACCGCCTGTGGAATTTGAAGAGCTGTTTTTAACCAACAACCCCTGTCCGACTCTCCTAACCGGAACTGTCTAACCTCAGGGGTGCAGTCCAGGTGTTTGGTTAATAATAACTATACCGGGGAGTTAAATAATCTGATGGATCGAAACCGAGCGGCAGTCATTATTCCGGTTTATAACCACGAAAAAAAAGTGGCCGAAGTGGTCAAGCAGGCGATGGGGCTCCTCTTGCCCATTTACGTGATCGATGACGGCTCAACCGATTCCACCTATGACCAGGTTAAAGATATACCGGGAATCACCGTCCTCCGCCACAAGATGAACCTGGGCAAAGGGGCGGCTCTGATGACCGGCTTCGCCGCCGCCGCGCATACATCCGAGTGGGCGATCACCATGGATGCCGACGGTCAGCATAATCCGGAAGACAGTTGGAATCTGTTCCGTGTGATCGAACGCGGACAAAGGCCCATCGTAGTCGGTTACCGCAAGGGCATGGGCCATCGCCATGTCCCCTTGGCCAGCCGCTTCGGTCGGGGATTTTCCAACTTCTGGGTCCGGGCATCCGGTGGCCCTTCCCTGAGGGATACCCAAAGCGGGTTCCGTCTTTATCCGTTACCCGAAACTTTATACATCCCCGCCGACGGCCAGCGCTTCCAGTACGAGGTAGAGATCCTGGCCCGGGCCAACTGGAAGGGGATACCGATCCTGGAGGCTCCCGTCGGTGTAAACTATGCCCCCCGAAAGGAGCGGGTATCCCATTACCGGGCTTTCGTTGATTTCTTTAGAAATGCCGAGACATTCAGCCGCCTGATTATTCTGCGGTGGTTCATTCTGCCCTTCATCAGGATCAGAGGATCATGAAGCAGCAGCCGTATCTTTTCCGGTGGATTCTGGCGGCGTTGATTATCCTGTCTGTCACGGCGCTCTTTGCCGTCGGCGTTCATCGCCTCCGGTTCGACACCGATGTTTTGAATGCGCTCCCCCAGGATGATCCCGTTCTGGCCGACGGCCGTTATGTTTTCCGCCATCACCCGATTCAAGACCGGATCGTGGTGGACCTGGGTCAACGTGAAGGAGACGCGGAACGCCTCGTCAGCGCCGCCGGATTGATCGAACAGCGGATGCGGGAAAGCGGTCTCTTCCGTAAGGTCGGGCTTGAGTCCATGGGGCAGCTTTTTCCGGAACTGCTGCGTCACACGGTGGATCATCTCCCCCTGCTTTTCAGTGCGGAAGAACTGGCGCAAGAAATTGCCCCGCTGCTGACGCCGGAAAAAGTCAGGCAGACCCTGGAGGCCCATATCCAGTCTTTCGGCAATCTGGAGGGGATCGGCCAGGCGTCGTTCGTCGCCGGCGATCCTCTGGGTTTCCGGAACCTTGTTCTGTCCCGTTTGTCCAGCCTTGCCCCCGCGAAAGGCGCCACCATCCATCAGGGCCATCTCCTCTCCAGCGACCGGAAGCATCTGCTGATTATCGCTGAACCCGTCCAGTCGGGAATGGATACCCGCTTTGCCGCCAAGATCACCCACTTCATGGAAAGGATAGACCGAGAAGTCAGCACCCGGTTTGGTCCCCAAAGCGGCCTGATCCTGACCCCTGTGGGTGCATACCGGGCCGCTCTCGACAACGAGACCAACGCGAAGAAAAACGTCCGCCGGGCGGTGACTTTTTCCACAATCGCCATCGCACTGTTGCTTTTGCTCTGCTTTCCCCGACCCTTGATCGGACTGCTGGCCCTTTTGCCCGCGTTTGCGGGAACCATGATGGCCTTTTTCGTTTATTCCCTGTTCCATTCCACCGTTTCCCTCATGGCGGTCGGCTTCGGCGGTGCCATCATCTCCTTTACCGTCGATTACGGCCTGACCTACCTGCTCTTCCTTGATCGACCCTATGAAACGCGGGGAATGGAAGCCACCAAGGAGGTGTGGAACCTGGGCCTTTTGGCCATGCTGACCACAGCGGTCAGTTTCGCCTTCCTGACCTTTTCCGGTTTTCCGGCCTTGGCGGAAATCGGCCAGTTCGCCGCACTGGGGGTGCTGTTTACCTATCTTTTGGTCCATCTTGTCTTTCCTCTGATCTTTCCCGTCATGTCGCCGGCCAAGCGGCCGCCCGTACTGCCGCTTCATGGATTCGTTGCCCGGGTGGCGTCTTCCGGATCGATGTGGAAGGTCTATGCGGCCATCATTTTCGGCCTGATCATGCTCTTTTTTGCCCGCCCGGAGTTTCGTATCAATCTGTCGGCGATGAACACCGTGACACCCGAAACCATGCGGGCGGAACAATTGGTCCGCAATGTCTGGGGTGATATTTTCAGCAAAGTTTATCTCCTGGTGGAGGGAAACAGTTTTCGAGATTTGCAGAAGCAATGCGACCATTTAGTGGTGAGGTTGAATCAGGAAGTAAAGGCGCAGCGCCTGTCCCAGGTCTTCGTTCCCTCGCTGATTTTTCCCGGCGAGGAACTGGCCCGGACAAATCGCTCTGCTTGGGCACAATTTTGGAGCCCGCAGCGGCAGGCCGAAATGAAAAAGATCATCGGTGAGGCTGCCGCCCCCCTCGGCTTTTCAACTGTGGCGTTTGATCATTTCTTTAACCTGATTGGGAAAAAGGAAACGGCGTGGATTGAAATGCCGGAGCGGTTTTTTGAGTTGCTAGGGGTTTCGGTCAACCGGGATCGTTCCCGCTGGTCCTTCGTGGCGACCCTGACTCCCGGCCCTGCTTACGGCGGAGACACTTTTTTTCGGACCTTCTCCGGCATTTCCTCAACCTGGGTATTTGACCCCGCGCTTTTCGGCGAACGGCTCGGCTCGGTTCTCATGTCCGCCTTCATCCGCATGGCAGTCATTGTGGGAATCATCACCATCCTGGTGGCGCTGATTGTCTTTTTCGATTGGCAATTAACACTGATCGGCCTGTTGCCGACCCTGTTTGCCATGATCTGCACTTTGGGGACTTTGAATCTCCTTGATGAACCCTTGGGGATTCCCACTGTCATGGTTTCCGTCGTGGTAATCGGCATGGGCACGGACTACGCTCTGTACCTCGTTCGCTCTTTTCAGCGATATTACAGGGATGACCATCCTTCCATGGGCCTCGTCCGCATGTCCGTTTTTCTTTCCTTCGCCACGACGTTTCTCGGGTTCGGCGTTCTCGCTCTCTCGGATAACGCCATGCTGAAAAATGCGGGACTCGGACTCGCCCTGGGTATCGGCTATTCTTTTCTGGGAGCCGTCATGATCGTTCCCCCGCTGCTGGAAAAAATCTTCACCCCTGTGACACTTCCGGATGAAGCGCTTGTTCCCGGTTCGCGCAGGCATTTCACAAGGGTTCTGAAACGCTATCGGCACCTGGAAGGCTATCCCAGGCTATTCGCCCGTTTTAAAATTCTGATTGATCCCATGTTTCCACGCCTGGCCGGTCTCCTGAAAACGCCGAAATTGATCATCGACATCGGCACAGGTTTTGGGGTGCCCGCCACCTGGCTTTTGGAACTGTATCCGCAGGCCCGCCTTTACGGCGTCGAACCGAATCGAAAACGGGTGGACGTCGCTTCCCGGGTGATCGGAAACCGGGGCAACGTTCAGGTCGGGCTGGCGCCTGACATCCCCGACACCCCCGGTCGGGCGGACACGGCCTTGCTGCTCGACATGATTCACCTGCTTACGGATGACGCCCTGCACCTTACCCTTAAGCGAGTCAAGGCCAAACTGACGGAAGATGGAACGGTCATCATCCGGGCCACCGTGCCGCACACAGCAGGCTCCCATTGGATGCGCAGGATGGAGGAAATGAGGATTCGGCTTGGAAAAGGCACGCCTCATTTCCGGACGGAAAACGCCATCCGGGATCTCATCACCGGAGCCGGATTCGAGATAACCCACTCAGAATCCAGCGCACCCGGTACGGAAGAAATCTGGTTTGTGGCAAAGCCTCAGGCCAAGGCAAAATAAAACAACATGGCCGGGTAAATTGCAGAGAAAAGTATGAAGGATCGTTTCTACCGGATATTGATGATGCTCTCGAAAGGGACCGGGATTTGGTTTTTCCGCCTGGTTGCCTGGGGCATTGCCGCAGGATATTTCATGTTATTCCCATCCCGGGTTGCCGTCAGCACCCGCTTTTACAAAGCCCTTTTCCCGTCCGAAGGTCGTATTCACCATCTTTACTGCGCCTGGAAACAATTTCATCAATTCACCGACGTCTTTCTCGACCGGTTTCTCCAGTCCGAAGACCACCCCATGCACTTTACGCATGAAGGCTGGGAATACCTGGAAAATGCCGTAAGGCTGCGCACGGGAGGGATTCTCCTTATGAGCCATCTGGGTAACTGGGAACTGGCCGCACACCGGCTTCTGAAATCGCACGGGAAGGACCTTCCGGAAATGAGACTCCTGCTCTATATGGGTCGCAAACACAAGGAGCAGATCGAGCAGCGGCAAAAGGAAGACCTGGCGGCCCGGGGGATTAAGATTGTCGCCGTGGAGCGGGAGGGAAGCGCCCCCGTGGATATTCTGGAAGGCATCAATTTCCTCAAAAGCGGGGGCATCGTTTCTCTGACGGGGGACCGTCGCTGGCGGGAAGATCAGCGTACCATAGCGGTTAAATTTCTGGGACATGAGGCGCTCCTTCCGGAAAGCCCTTTTGTTTTTGCCCTGTTATCCCGGACCCCCCTGTTGATTTTCTTTGCCACCCGGGTCGGCAACTTTTCCTATCACTGCCAAGTGCTCTCTCCCGTTTACGTGGACGCGAAAGAACGTAAGGACCGGCAGCGCGCCATCGGGGATGCCGCCCAGACATACGCCGATGGACTGGAAAAAGTCGTGCGTCAGCATCCCTATGCCTGGTTCCATTTTGAACCCTTTATCGGACGGAAAATTGAGGCATGAAGCGGGCTTTGAAAACCATTGCGGCATCTCTGGCCCGCACGGAATACATCAGAAAAGCCATTGCGGAAGGCAGCGATTTTCGTGTATATACGAACCGGCCGACTCATCAGGTGATGGTGGGTTTGTTTCTCATGTTCTTCAGTTACGTGATCGGCTGGCCCCTCATCGGCGCCATCGGCTGGTCGGCCTATTACACCGGGCAACCCTTGATCGTAATTGTCGGTGGACCCGTAGCCTATGCCGTGTCCAATCTGGTCTTTTGGATCGGCGTCTACCTGGCCGGGAGAAGTTATGCGGCGGCTTTTACCAAATGGCTGATCAAGCGCCTGTTTGAAAAGATACTGGGCCCCGCTCATGATTTCTGAAGCCCTGATCACGACAAAAGATAACCGGTCCGCCGAATCCGCAATGCTCCCGTATTCAGGTAAAATTATTGGTCAAAGGAATGAAAATGAATGAACTGATTGAGGAATTAAAAATTAAAATTATCGAAACCTTGAATCTGATCGACGTGTCACCGGCGGATATCGATGTGAACGCTCAACTGGTCGGCGGGGATCTCGGCCTCGATTCCATTGATGTGCTGGAGCTGGTTATGATGCTGGAAAAAGATTACGGTGTCATTATCGATACCAAGGAACTGGGCATTGAGGTTTTTGCCTCCGTCACGGCCCTTGCGAATCATGTGTTTCATCATCGGTCGGAGACAAATGATTGAACAACCCAAGAATTTTCATCACGGCGATGGGAATCATCAGCCCTCTGGGAAGAGGCGTCGACGAGACTCTCGCATCGATCAAACAGGCCCAACGGGCCGTTAAACCCCTCCGGTTATTCCCCGTCACCCAGCATCCTCTGCCGGTCGGCGAAATCAATCTGCGTGATACAGCGACCGATATGCCCCGCACCCATGTTTTGGCCATGGCGGCTGCCGAGGAAGCGATGCGCGATATTAAGGAACCGCCCGACGCCGTCATCATCGGCATAACCACCGGGGGAATGACCCTGACGGAAGACCTGCTGCGCAAAGGTGAGACCGATTTCGAATGTTATCGCTTGCATGCTACCCATACGATAGCCGAAGCCATTGCCGGCCGGTTCGGCTGCCGGGGGCCGGTTCTGACAGTTTCAACAGCCTGTTCATCAGGATCGGCGGCGTTGAAGATCGCAGCAGAGTTACTGCGAACCGGTCAAGCCAGGCATGTTTTGGCCGGCGGTGCGGATGCCCTGTGCCGCCTCACCTATCACGGATTTCACGCGCTTCAACTGGTCGATCCGGCGGGCGCCCGTCCTTTCGACCGGAGACGGCGGGGCATGACCGTCGGAGAAGGGGCGGCGATGCTCCTGCTTTCCGCAGCCGAAACGTCACCCCCCGACGCCCTGGCGGAATATCTTGGAGGAGGTTTGTCCTGCGATGCCTACCATCCTGCCGCCCCCCATCCGGACGGTGAAGGGGCATTGCGGGCCATGCAGGAGGCCCTGAACGATGCCGCTCTTACGACAGAGGAAATCGATTATATCCATCTTCATGGCACGGGAACCACCGATAACGACCGGGCTGAAGACAGAGCCATCCGGAAGCTGTTCGGCGATCTTCCGCTGCCGTACCTGTCTTCCCTGAAGGGCGCCCATGGCCATGCCCTGGCGGCAGCCGGCTCGATGGGTGCGGTGACCTCGATTCTCGCTATGCAGCACGGTTTTATTCCGCCCAATGTCGGTTTCGCGGAAGCCGACCCCTTATTGAGCCTGGTTCCCATCCAACAGTCGCAACAGACCCCTGTCAAGAAGGTCCTCGTGAATGCATTCGGTTTTGGCGGCAATAACGCCGTTTTGGCCTTTGGAGATTTGAGCGGTCACGTTGCCACTGTTGCGGCGTCTGCATCCAGACCCAAGGCGTCTTTTTTCGTTCACGGCCGCTCCGGTCTCTCCTGCGCGGGAGATCTTGAAGAGACCCTGAAGCGACTGAAAGCCGGCGATCCTTTCCCGGGGATCGTGGCAAACGAGCACATCCTAAAACCTCTGTCCGAGAAGGCCGTCCGCCGACTGAAGCGGTTGAGCCGCATGGTGCTGTCTCTGGCGGTTTCGGCCTGTGGGGAAAAACCGGAACGGGAAGCGCCCCGGTCGGTATTTCTGGGGACAGGCTGGGGAAGCCTTTCCGAAACCCATGATTTCCTGCAGAAATTGTTTACGTCAGGTGAACGTTTTACCAGTCCGACCGATTTTATCGGGTCGGTCCACAACGCGCCGACGGGGCAGACAGCCATCCATTTCCAGGCAACCGGTCCCAATATCACCATGACGGGCGGGAACTGCATCTTCGAGCAGGCCCTGTACTGTAGCGATCTTCTGGTCCGGGATGATCCGATTCTTCTGGTCGGGGCGGACGAATACCATGCAATCCTGTCACCGCTTTTTGACGCATCCCTTGCACAAACGGGCATCCCCGCGGACGGAGGCGGCGCATTGTATATTTCCCGCCAACCGTCAGGCGCCTCCTGCCAGGTAACTGTCCCCTTTGTGGCTTTTGCGGGTGACGAAATCTCCCGCATTCCGGAAATGATTTCCGCCTTGGGAGGCGTTGCCCGGATACGGGAAAGGTTCGGCCTGATTCTGGCGGGCATACCACGGGCCCAGCAGGCAAAGGGGAAAGAACAATTGGAAACTTTCCGGACATTGACGGATTTTCCACGTCCCGTGATTGAGTACCGTCGTTTCCTGGGCGAATTCACCTCAGCCTCTGCCCTGGCAGCGGTCCTGGCGGTGCGCATGGTCGAAGCAGGAAACATACCCGACGGTTTCTGCCACAACAGCCCCCCCGCCTTGGCCGGTCGCGGGATGCTTCTGCTCGGCTTCGGTCATCATGTAACGGCCATGGAGGTCAATCCATGCTGAAACGGAATCGTAATCCGGGAAAAACCCTGGTCATCGGCTCCGGGGTAGGCGGTCTGAGCACGGGCATTCTGTTGGCCAAGCTGGGTTATTCCGTCGCCATTGTCGAGAAGAATGCCCTGGCGGGCGGGCTCATGCGTGGCTACCGGCGACGGGGTTACGACTGTCCCGTCGGCGTTCATTACCTGGGGGCTCTGGCCGCCGGTCAACCGCTCCGACGACTGTGGGACTGTCTGGGCGTCGCCTCCGATATTGCCCTGGAGCGCATGGGGGTATATGGACCCATTGACCGTTATATTTTTGATGATTTCGAATTTGACCTTCCTGAAGGCTTGGAAGCCTTTGAAGATAATCTGAGAAAATCATTCCCTCAAGAACAGTCACAGATCACCGCTTTCATGGAAGGACTCCAAAATGTCTTTCAGGGGTTTGCGCGCCTGGATATGCTGACCAACACGGCTGGATCAGTCGTTTCCCTGGAAAGCTTTTCTCCCATGGGGGAATATTTGGCCCGTTTGAAGTGTTCTCCGCGGCTTGTCAGCGTCCTGGGTGTTCCCGCTACCCTGATCGGGGTCCCGCTCCGGGATTGCCCATGTTACTTTTACTACATGATCCTGGCTTCTTATCTCCTTTCGGCATGGAGACTTAAAGACAGTGGTCCCCTTCTGACCGAGGCGTTTGTGCGGCGGTTTCAGATGCTGGGAGGCGAACTTCTGACCGCAGACGGCGCCGAGCATATTCTGGTTGATGCAAATCGGATAAGGGGGCTGCGTCTGCAATCAGGGCGTGAACTCGCAGCGGATACCATCATCGCCGCCATTCATCCCCAAAATGTCATGTCCATGCTCCCCGGGGAAAGCCTCCATTCCGATCATTCGGCACGGATCAAGGGGTTTGAAAATACGAAAGGACTTTTTGTCGCCACGCTGACTGTTGACACAAAAGGTCATGAGGCGCTCCCCTATAACCTCTACCGGCTGCATCCCGAGGCAGACGGTTCTTTGCAGCACGGTTTATTTCTCCAGATCAGGAAAAGCACATGGCCTGACAAGCTGTTACTGACCATGATGACCACGAGCGGTATTGAATCATGGCGGCCCTGGCTGTATACCCGATCCGGGCAACGGGGCGAAGATTATGATGAGGCCAAGCGAAAAAAGGCTGAAACATTCATTGCCGAAGCGCAGGCGCTTTTCGGTCCCCTGCATGGGATGGAAATGATCGATACCTATACCCCTTTAACCATTCGCGACTGGGTCGGCAGTCCCGAGGGCTCCGCCTATGGCATTATGCGTACGTCAGGCCAACTGATGAAGACATCCTGTTTAAACCGTCCATCCATCCCGGGTCTTTATTTCGCGGGACAGAACATCCTGGCTCCTGGAATCATGGGCACCACATTGGGATCGTTTCAAACGGTCAGGCGTATCATCGGCCAGGAGAGGTTCGGCCGGGAAGTTTGGGAGGGACGCTGTTGAACATTCTGCTGATTTCCACAAATATCATGACGGATCCTTATCCGACCTATCCCATCGGCTTGGATTATGTCGCCCATGCCATCGCTTCCCGCCATCAGGTCCGGATCGTAGATATGAATGAGGTGACAAGCGACGACATGCTGGTGGATATTCTTGTGCGGGAGCAACCCGATCTGATCGGTCTTTCTATCCGGAATATCGATACGACCGATTCCACCCATGTAAAGGGTTTTGCGGATAGTATCGGTGACTTGATTCACTTGCTCCGAAATCACAGCCAAGCGAAGGTCGTCCTTGGCGGAAGCGGTTTTACACTTCTACCGGCAGAATGGATGCAGCGTCTTGACGCCGATTTCGGGGTGATCGGTGAAGGGGAACGCCTGCCTTTTCTGTTGAACGCGCTCGAAAAAAATGGCGGATCTGACCATCTGCCGGGAATCATCAGAAAGGGCGATCCCATCGTTTTCCCCGAACCCTGGTCCGGCGCCTTTCATCGGGGACCCTTTCCAAACCATCCCTACACGTCATTCTATCTGCAACGAGGAGGCATGCTCAATCTGCAGACCAAGCGCGGCTGTCCTTTTCGCTGTATTTACTGCACCTACCCCCACATTGAGGGAAAAACATTCCGTTTTGTGCCGCCTGAGGAAGTGGCTGCAACCGCCAGAATGCTCCAGGACGCAGGGGCCCGCTATCTCTATATTACCGATTCGACCTTTAACGGCGACTATGAGCATAGCCTGGCTGTGGCCCTGGCCTTTCAAAAGGTCGGCGTCTCCGTACCCTGGGGGGCCTTTTTCACGCCGACCAAGCCCCCTCCCGATTATTACCGCCGTCTGGCGGAAGCGGGACTGAGACACGTGGAATTCGGGACGGAATCCCTCAGTGATTTGATGCTGGACGCCTACCGGAAACCCTTCCGGCGGGAGGATATTCGGATCGCTCACCAGTGGGCAACCAACGCCGGACTTGACATTGCCCACTACCTGATGCTGGGGGGGCCCGGCGAATGCGAAGCCACGCTTCGGGAAACTTTGAGCAAAACAGAAGATTTAAACAAAGCCGTTTATTTTGTCTTCAGCGGTATCCGTATCTATCCGCACACATATTTGTATGATCTGGCGCTCCGGGAGGGGCAAATATCTCCTGCGACGAACCTGCTGGATCCGACTTTTTACTGGTCTTCGGCACTGGACCGTCAAAAAGCCATGGATATGCTGGCGGATCATACGGCAGGAAAAATCAACTGGCTTGTCGGTTCCGGCGCGGAAAAAACCGCCCGGATTCTCGCCCGGATGTATGCAAGGGGGCGGGTGGGTCCGCTTTGGGAGTACCTGATCCGATGACGGCGGATGAAATCAGAAAAGAAGCTGCAACACCCGCGGCGTTGGTCGGGTTCCTCGCTTTGACGGTTGCCTTGGTCCTGAGCGTCTTTGCTCCACATCTGGTCGTCCTTCCTCTGGCCCTGTTTATCATGTGTTGTCTGATTGCTTCATTCCTCCCCGCCATGAGCTTTTTTCTTCCGGCAAACAGCCGGGGGAAAACGGGAAAACCTGTGGTGGCTCTAACCTTCGACGACGGACCGGATCCCGCAACCACCCCCTGGCTGCTCGACTTACTGGAAACACAGGGGTTAAGAGCCACGTTCTTTGTCACGGGTGAACGAGTTGTCCGACATCCTGAACTGGTGCGGGCCATTCTCGAGAAGGGACACGCCATTGGCAATCACTCTTACAGTCATGATGTCTTGCTGATGCTGCGAAGCATGAAACGCCTTTCGGGGGAAGTGCAAAAAACGCAGGAGCAACTGCGCCGGTTTGGGATTGTACCCCTTGCCTTCAGACCTCCGGTGGGGATTACCAATCCGAAGCTTGCCGTTGTTTTACGCCGCCGGGGGCTATTCTGCGTCAATTTTTCCTGTCGGGCCTGGGACGGTGGAAACCGCTTTGTGCGGGGTATGAAACATCGCATCCTGGACAAAGTACGCCCCGATGATATTATGGTCCTGCATGATACCTGGCCGCCGGGAGCGGTGACAAGCCGGGACTGGCAAGCAGAAATCGTGTCGATCCTGACCGGTCTTCAGGAAAAAGGCCTGAGGATCATTCCTCTGGCGGCATTGCTTGGACAATCCGTCATGGTTCGAGCAACAAACGATGGTTAATGATTTTCCGTGGTTGTCACGTGTAAAAAAGTATTGATACAGGCGGGGATCAGTGATATTGCTTCTTCCTCAAATGTATCTTGAATGATTAAGGATATTCCGTAACCTTCCGCGCCGGAACCGATAACGCGGCCCGGGAAAAGCGGTCAACGGAAATAAGAGACAGAATGGGGGCGCCGAATCATCGACCGGTAAACGGATCGCGGTTCGCCAACCTGCGTTATGACGGAACAATGGCACTTCATATCTCATGATCGCGACCCTTCGGACGCCATGGCGGTCATTCGGGCGACGGCCCCCGGCGGGTCACCTTGGTATGCCGGGCATTTCCCCGAAAACCCGATCCTTCCGGGGCTGGCTATCTTGGCGATGGTGAAAGAAGCCATTCTGGGGGAAGAATCTGTCCACGGAACAAAAATCAGGGTTGTGGGCATCCGACGGGTTCGGTTCCGCCATCCGGTCAAACCCGATGACGGATTGATCCTGTCCTTTTCCCGATCCCGGCAGGAAGAAAAACTTTCCTATTCGTTCCAGGTATTTCTGGACACAAAACCGGTTTGCAGCGGTTTGATGACTGCGGAGATCCTTGCGGAAGATTGTCTGGAAGAAAAAATATCGGAAGATCCTTGATTTCGGTCAAGGCGTATTTATATTCAGGAGGACTGGATGCCTGTGAGCATGGAAAAAAAAGCCCTGATCATCCGTATCGCGGAGATCGTCATTGCCGAACTGAAATTACAGGACATTACACCGGAAACATTCGATCCCGACCTCGATCTGGTGGATGAACTGGGGGTGGACAGTATGGACCTGGCGACGGTGGTACTCGTGCTGCAGGATGAATACAGTATTACGATTGACGAGGACGATTATCCGAAACTGAGGAACATTCGCCTGATTGCGGACTATATTGAACAGAAGCTGCAGGCGTAATCATTAAGAATACACAGCGGATTCATGGGCAGCACGGAAACCATTACGATCACGACAGCGGATGCCGGGAGAAGAAAATGGAAATTTTCCGAACTTTTAGCCGATCCGGAGGTTTCTCTGCGATGGGAGAAGGTCAGGAAATATTTCTTTCTCAGGGAATCAACCTATGACATGACCAACCGCTGCAATATCCGTTGCGATGGCTGTTATTACTACGAGGGGGAAAAGCAGTTCGCCCCGGAAAACCGCGATCCGGACGCATGGCGAAGGCTCATGCAGGAGGAAAAATTCCGCGGGATTACCTATGTCGTCCTGGCCGGCGCCGAACCTTCCCTTGTTCCGGAGTTGCTTGAGGTGTGTTATCAGGAGATACCTTTGGGCAGCATCGCCACCAACGGTTACATCCGGATTCCCGAAAGCGTGGGTTACCGGATCCACATTTCCGTCTGGGGAAACGATGAAACGAGTTTCCGTATCCGCCGGGCCGGAAAACTCCTACAAAGACAGATTGCCAATTACGCCGGGGATTCCCGGGCCGTTTTTGTTTATACCTTCACCAGAGAAAACATTGATGAGGTCTACGAGGTTATGGACACCTTGGTCGGCCGGGATTGCCGCATGACTTTCAACATGTTTTCCGCACCGGTGGGGTACACGGGGAGCTTGCGGCATGACGCGGCTTCGCTGCTCAGAACGCGGCGTACCATGATGGATCTGCTGAGCCGGTATCCGGAGAACACCTTGTTCTCGCCTTATGGTGTCGTGGCCCACACGGAAGCTTACGGCCTTCACACCCTCTACGGCTGTTCTTATCCACGGATGAATGCGTCCACCGACATCGGGCTCGGCCGCACTTTCCGGCAGTATCGGGCGGACCTGTCCTGGGATCGCAAAGTTGCCTGCTGTGTACCCGATACGGACTGTGAAGACTGCCGGCATTATGCCTCCGGCAGCGCTGTGGTGACCGCCCGTCTCCACCGGCACACGACCGATCCGGAAACCTTCCGCTCCTGGCTGGATTATGTGGACACCTACCTGGCCGTCTGGGTCATGAATTACGAAAAGGGGGGAAACCTCTGCACGAAACTGATTGAACCGCCCGGAAAACCGTTTCCGGGTTCCAACGATTAAGAGGGTCGTTTCCAGTGGAAGAAACGACGGGGGAAACGGAAATATTATATGAAAACAGTCGGTTCCTTATTGGATGAAGCCTGGCATGAACGTTACCGGAGAATCGCCAGCCTCAATATCCGGAGCTCCATTTACGATGTGACCAACCAATGCAATCTGCGCTGTAAGGGATGCTTTTTCTTTTCTTCCAATGAGCACTTGGCCGCTCCCGAAGAAACGGACCTGAATAAGTGGTATGCATTCGTCGCCCAAGAAAAACAAAGGGGGGTCAATCTGGCCATTCTGATCGGCGGCGAACCGACCCTTTACCTGGACCGGATCGAAGCCTTTTACCGGCAGCTTCCCACCTACTGTGCCACCAACGGCCAGATCAAGATCCCACGGGACCGTTTTCCCGACATGATGGTGGGTATCTCCCTGTGGGGAGACGAAAAAGACGAAAAAGTCCTTCGGGGCAAAGATACCTTCGCCGTATCTCAGCGACATTATGAGGGCGATCCCTACACCTACTACCTCTATACGATCACGGCGAATCAGGTCGGCCGCATTGAATCCGTGGTCAAAAAAATTGCCGATGCGGGGCTGAAAGTCCATTTCCAACTGCTCACCAACGATGAAGGCGTGGAGGGTTTTTTCTGGAGTGAAGACAAGCTGCGTGATGTGCGCAGCGAAATGAACGACATGCTCGACCGCTACCCACGGACGGTCATTTCCTGTCGGTACTATCATGAGATCATTACCACGGGGAAAATGATGGGGCGGCCTTTCGGATGGAATGAGTGCCCATCCGTAACGGAACAACTCGATACACGCAATCCACGGCCCAAACGCCTCATTCATTTTGTCCGCTGGGCGTCCGATCTCAAGACCATGCACCGGTGCTGCACCTCGGAAACCCGCGACTGTTCTACCTGCAAGGACGGCGCGGCCCACATGAGCTGGGTCATGGTGAACAAGAGGGAGCATCTGCGCTCCACGGAGGATCTCCAGAACTGGATTGAAGTCTACGAAATGTTCGCCAAACTGTACCGTTTTATCCCCTGGTAGTTTTACGCATGATTACCAGGACAAACGGCGCAACAGGCCGCAGGCGACCGGTAATTCTGGGTTATGACGCCGTTTCTCCCCTGGGACCGGATATGGAAACACAGTGGGATCAGGCGTCGGCAGGGAAAAGCGGCATCGGTCCCCTGACACGCTTCCCCCTGCGGGACGGGTTCCCCGTGCGAATCGCCGGAGAAGTCGAAGCGATTGATCTGCAGTTATATCCTTTTCTCACCACCCGGGATATGGTGCAGTGGACGTCGCCGCTTTTCCCGTACGCCATGCTGGTGGTTCACCGGGCTCTGCGAAAAAGCGGGATCGACATCACCCCTGACATAGCCCCCCGAACGGCAATAACGTTCAGTTCCGCCATCGGCGGTCTCGATGCGGTTTTAAAAGCGGATCGGCTTCTCAACAAAGAGGGAAAACTTCCGCATCCGTTCACCAACCCCAATTCCTGCATTAACATGGTAGGGGGGAAGATATCGATCATGACCAAGGCAACAGGTCCGATCACGGCGACCATCACCGCCTGTGCGACGGGTTGCACTTCCATGATCATGGGGGCGCTCTTAATCGAACAGGGTATGGCCGATGTCGCCATCTGCGGCGCTGTCGATTTCCCTTTGGTGGAGCCCATAGTGGCCGGATTTGCCACAATGAACGGGGCGTACCGCCCGAAAGACCAGCCGGAAGAGGCGCCGGACAAGGCAAGCCGGCCCTTTTCCCTGAACCGGCGGGGATTTGTCGTGTCCGAAGGCGCGGGCTGCGTGATCATTGCCGACCCGTGTTTTGCCGCCGCACACGGGCTTCGGCCTTCCCTGGAAATGGAGGGCTGGGCCATGACATCCGACGCCCATCATTTCGTGGCACCGAATCTGGAGACCGTTCGGCGCTGTATCATCGAAAGTGTGGACCATGCTGGATTGCAGCCCACAGATATCGATGCCGTCAACGCCCACGGCACCTCGACCAAAGTCGGCGACAAGGTGGAATGGGAGGCCCTGCGGGACGTTTTTGGCAATACGATCCCTCCTGTCTCGGCAAACAAGTCCCAAACAGGCCATGCCATGGGGGCCTCATCCGCCATTGAGATTATCCTGGCTATGGAAGGCATGCGAAAAGGGCGGATCCTGCCGACGATCAATTACCTGTCGGACCCTGAAATACCCATTGACTGTGTGGTGGAGGGAGCAAGGAACCTGGATCAGGAGTTCGTTCTGAAGAATGCATTCGGATTCGGCGGTTGCAATGCCTGTCTGGTGTTACACAGAACCGCTTGATCGGCGATCGGAAAGCGGATAAGAAGGTCATTCTATGAAGGCGCCAAAAAACAGAAGGGTTTTTGTCATCGGTTATGGGTCGGCAACGCCCTTAGGGCGGACCTTTCCCCTGACCTGGAAACGGGCCGTGAAAGGGGAGGCCGGGTTTTGTCCGATCACCCGTTGCCAGGTCAAAACCTTAAGCCATGTCGTGGGTGAGATTCCGGACTGGGATCCCTTGGCGCTCGGCTTGGCTGATGAAAAGGAGGTTTACAACTGGAATGCCGCCTTTGTCATTCTGACCATGGCGGTCTGCCGGGAAGCCATGGAGCATGCGGGTCTTGTCATGGACCGCCATACGGCGCCGAAGACGGCCTGCCTGATCGGTTCCGCCATCAACGGCAGCGACGCTTTCCGGTGCGCCGTAGAAAATCTGCGGGACAAGGGCCCTCTCAAGGTCAGCCCCTATCTACTGCCGAACATCTGTGCCAATCTGCCTGCCGGAAAGGCCGCGATGGAGCTCGGCTTCACGGGCCCCATTTTTTCGCCCCAGGGGGCGTGCGCCTCCGCGAATTACGCCCTGGCGCTGGGAGCGCGCATGATCCGCGACGGAGACTGCGATTTCGCCTTGGCCGGCGGGGTCGATATGCCGATTATTCCTGAAATCATTCATGGTTTCGCCAACATGAACGCGACCATCAAAGTTCATCCCTACGACCGGGCCCACGACGACCCGGCCCAGGCATCCCGGCCCTTCAGTGTGGATCGGAAGGGTTTCGTCGTGGCCGAGGGAGCGGGTGTCCTGGTTCTGGCCGCCGAGGATTCCCTGCTGGCCCATGGCCTCAAGGCCCGGGCGGAAATCATGGGTATCGGCTGGAATGCCGATGCCCACCATTTTACACGGCCCCACAAGCAGACGGTTGTTCGCGCCATCAGCGATGCGATTGACGATGCGGGCCTTGCAGCGACCGATATCGACTACATCAACGCCCACGGCACATCCACCATGGCCGGGGACAGTACGGAAATAGACTGTCTGCGGGACGTGTTCGGCAACGTGCTGACCAGAATCCCGATTTCATCCAACAAGTCTCAGATCGGACATGCTTTAGGAGCAGCCGCTGCAATTGAAGACGCGCTGACCATCGAAGGGATGCGACAGGGACGGATCCTGCCGACAATCAACTACCTGCCGGATCCACAGTTCGACGGCCTGGATTTCGTACCCAACACCGTTCGCCGGCAGCATCACGAAATTGCTCTGTCGAACGCCTTCGGCTTTGGCGGGACCAACTGCTGCATTGTTTTCAGGGGGTGCGCATGAGACCCAAACCGTTCCGTCCGGAAATCCTGACTGATGATCATCGTTATGTCCGTGATCTGGAAACGGATCTGGTCTGGCACCGCTGCACCCAGCGGACCCTTTACGCCGACACGGACCGTTCCGCCGTGGTGTATCATGCCAATTATCTGCGGTACTTCGAGTTCGGACGGGCCTCCCTCATGCGTGATGCGGCTTACCCTTACCGGGAAATCGAGGAAAGCGGTTTCGTTTACCCGATCATTGAACTGGGGATTATCTTCTGCGAACCTCTGCGTTACGACGATCCCATGTATGTCCACACCCGTCCGGCGGAACTGGAACGGGTGAGGCTCCGGTTCGATTATACGGTTACCCATGCGGAATCAGGGAAAATCATCTGCCAGGGTTTTACAAAGCACTGCGCTTTAAACGCCCACAGGCGGCCGGTGGGGATCGATCCCAAAACCGTACAGCTTTGGAAGACGTTTCCGAAGTAGGAAACAGGGGAGATTGGAACCAACATGACACGTGACGAAATCATCAATCATATTCTGCAGATCTTTCGGAAGGAGTTCGAGATCGAAAATCCGGGTTTGGATGACGATCTCCGGGAAGAACATGAGTTTGACAGTATCGACGCCGTGGAGTTGCTCCTGCAGATCGAGAAAATGCTGGGCTCGGAGTTGAACCAGGAGGAGAAGAAACAGGCCATGGATATCCGAACCCTCAACCAGATTGTCGACTATATTGAACGCCTGGTCCGGACAAGGCGGGGAACGTTGGAATAAAAGGGAGAAAACCGATTTGTCAGGCCGGACTCCCGCCAACGCTCGTCCATTACGACAAAAACGGAAAATATTCCGGACGAAGTGAAAAATCTGAGTACTGATATATTTTCAGATGAATTAACCGGATGAAATATCAGGAGTTGCATGGAAAGAAGAGTCGTCATCACAGCTTGTTCCGCCGTCACCCCCATCGGCCGGACCAAAGAGGAAATCCTCCACGCGCTTCGAAACGGCATATCAGGGATCAAGCCCTTGAAGGAAGACGGGCTGTTATCCGGACATATCCACTCCAAGGTCTTCGGCGCCGTCGATTATCCCATCGCCTATGATTTCAAGCGTACATTCCGGAAAACCATGGGGCCGGTGGCCTACTACGCCTGTCAGGTGGCAAAGGAAACGCTCGAAAGCTCCGGTCTTGATCAGGCCTTCATCACTTCCGGCCGTCTGGGCGTCGCCTTCGGCTCGACCCACGGGAGCCCCACGGTGCAGCGGGAAATCTACAAGACATTTTTCGGTCGAACCCGGGACAACGTACGTTCCATCGGCGCCGTCGATTACCTGAAATCCATGGTGCATACGACGGCGGTCAATATCACCAAGATGTTCGGCATCACCGGGCGGGTCATTTCATCCTCCACGGCCTGCACAACCAGCAGCCAGTCCATCGGATTCGGCTACGAAATGGTCAAATTCGGCATGCAGGACGCCATGCTTTGCGGCGGCGCCGATGAGTACGACACGACGACCGTCGCCGTTTTCGACAATCTCCTGGCCTGTTCCACGGCCTTCAACGACACCCCGCACCTGACCCCCCGTCCTTTTGACGCGAAGCGGGACGGTCTCGTCGTCGGCGAAGGGGCCGGGGCCGTTCTGCTGGAAGAGTACGACCACGCGTACAACCGAGGCGCAGAAATTTTAGGAGAAGTCATCGGTTTTTCCTGCAACAACAACGGCGGCGATCTGATCCTGCCCAATCTCCACGGTATTACCGAAACGATCCGGATTGGCCTGCGGGACGCGCAACTGGCCGCCGATCAGGTCGATTTTATCAGCGCCCACGCCACGGGAACCAAAATGGGGGACGTTATCGAGGCCCAGGCCATTCACACCGTTTACGGCGATCGCCCCCCCATTGTCGGCCTGAAGAGTTATATGGGTCACACCATGGGATCCTGCGGGGTAATCGAAACGATCATTCTGCTTCACCTGATGCGGGAAGGGTACATCGTTCCGACCCTGAATCTGGAGGACATCGACGAGCGCTGCGCCATGATCCGCCACAGCCGGGAGGTGCGGGAGTATCCGGTCCGGATTGCGGCGGTGCAGAATTTCGCTTTCGGCGGGGTGAATACAAATCTGATCATCAAGAAGCCCTCCTGAGAAGGATCGCCGTCTGAAAGGCGCAAAATGACAAAGATCGTGAATATCATTTTGGATTTTGCCATGACCCTGATCCTTTGGGTTTACTATATTTTGGGTTTTTTCTTTTTTTTCGCGCCGTTTTACATTTATTTCTTCTTTTCCCCGGCAAAACGGGAATCCGCCTATCAGCAATTGAACTGCACGCTGCACCGGAGCTTTTTTGCCCTTCTGCGAACGCTGGCCCCGCGGGTAACCTGGCAGGTTTCACCTGCGGTTCGCGCCCTTCATTCATCCGTGATCATTGCGAACCACCAGTCCTTCTTGGACCCGATTCTCTTCGTTTCGCTTTTTCCCCGGCAGAAAACGGTCGTGAAGAAGAGGTATTTCAGTGTGCCCGTATTCGGCTGGATTCTGAAAACTTCCGGCTATATCCCCGCTCTGGCGGGAGATTCCGGATCGGACATTCTCTGGGAACAGGTCGGCAAGATGAAAGGTTACCTGAACAATGGCGGAAATCTCTTCATGTTTCCGGAGGGGACAAGGAGCCGAGACGGCCGGGTCGGTGCCTTCGACCGGGGGGCGTTCCGGATCGCCAAGCTCTGTACCGCTCCCCTTCAGGTGGTGGTGCTCCGCAACACAGGCCGGTTGTATATCCCAGGGCGATTTCTCTTCAATACCCGGGAACGCTTTACCATATCCGTCGAGCTGGCGGGCACCTTGAAGCCGGAATACGGCAGCAACACGTTTTCCCTCTCGGGAGTCATGACTCAGGCACATCACCTGATGGAAAAAGGGGCCGGCGCATGACCAAAACACCTTCTTCCCCGGGAACGGAAAATAACGAGCCGTGGTTTCGTTACCCGCAAAAGATCTCCGTTTTGCCCTATCTCCACGATCACCATTTCGCCGGGAAAACGATTTTTCCCGCAGTGGAGATTCTCCAGCGTCTGGGAGCGACCGCTTTGGAGAGGCAGCCGGGAGCGGGTGTCGAGGTAATGCAAAATGCGGCTTTTGACCGCTTTTTGGAAATTGGGACTGATGATGGCGACATTGAGGTGTTTCATGATCTGAAAGCGGCAAAAAACAACAGGATATCGGCCCGGCTGATAACCGATGCCCCGTCGGGGAAAAGCGGAAGCACGCGGGAGAAAATCCACTCCTTGGTCGATTGCGCCGGATC
>CAYOYJ010000024.1:1657-20636 GCA_964408155.1 uncultured Syntrophales bacterium | reverse complement strand
CTATCGACCGACAACGGAATCAAAATTTTCTTTTTTCGATGCATGGGTAAGTGCTAGGTATGGCTTGCGGAAACAAATGTTTAGTGCAAGGCAGGATGATCTTGAACTTATATTGCGGGACAAGTCCGTAATTGACAAGGTTTAAAAGGGTAATGTGTGTAATCAAAGATTGCATAACCAATAAATCCAGCCGATCGCTACGCTCCGGCTGATTTTTTCGTTAGCGGTAATAGGATCATAAAGATATGATGTTGTCCAGTTGTTTAAATCGGTCAAAACCGCTTGAATCTCATGCATCTTATTGATTGGAAATCAACAAATTGAAGGAGACTTTATGAAAAGAATGCAGAACACAATCTTTTTTATATTGCTGGCCATTACTATGCTAATGACAGGATGCGCATCAACATACAAAGACCTTATGCCGCAACAACCTGCAAGCTCGTCACGAAGTGCTCGGCAATATAATGCTACAGTTGAGATTCATTCCATCATCAAGCCTGAGAGGATGGGATATTCCATTATAAATGACTTGCCGATAAATGCTTACGTAAATAATGCCATGCTGGAAATGGCATTGAAAGAGTCTGTCGCTAACAGCGGTCTTTTTACACAAGTTATCCAAAAGAATGCGGACTACGTCTTGGATGTTTGGGTTGACGGTGTAGAGAGTCATCAGCCGTCGACGGGTATTGGTGCATATTCGGCAAAGGTTTTTTCAATCTGGCGCTTGACAAGAGTTCGAGATGGAAAGGTATTTGCGTGCGATTTTGTTGATGGTAGTGGTTTGATCAACACGATGGTGTCAGCGCCAAGAACGAAAGCCCTTGTTGCGGCGCTGAAGAATGTGGTTCAAAACGGCTTGAGTGTTCTGGAGGACACATCTAAAGAGCATCTCGACGCAATAGACGTAGCGGGAATCCGGCCCAGCATGGGGTCGGCGACACCGCAAGGTTTAAGAGCATGGGAAGACAAGGTGAAGAAAAACTGGTCGAAGCTTCGCAGGGGTTTATCCCTGCAAGACGTGGAAAACACAATCGGCCCGGTAGCAAAAAGCGGGGCATTGGAAAGAATGTATCAAAAATTCAAGACATGGAGTTTGCCTTTTCAAAAAAAAACGGTCTTTCCTTTTCAAGAACGAGCTATATGGATTTGTGAAGATGGGAAGGACAAGCGGCACTTGTTTAGCGATGGCATCATATTATTAGATAAAGGCTCCGTGACTTATTACGATGAAGAATACATGGGCAAGGCTATCTTGATACAGAAGCCAGAATGCAAGACAATTCCTCATTACGATGAACATTCATACATTTGCTACAAAAACCCTCCCAATTGTTTACCTTCCGTAGATACCGTAAATAGATTTATACCTATCACCAATTGTTCCAAGATGCTAGATATCATAAACAGCATGCCCACACGTATTTATTATATGACGCATCTATACGTCTTGAAATTTTATCCTTCCGAGGGGTTACAGACTTGGGTACTTCGGTGATATTGGCAGATACGATGTTTTCTCGTATGTATTGGCGCTAACCACCGCATGCACTCGGACGCGGGCTATCTCCCGCGCCGTTGATGCGGGTCGTTAGAATGGAATTTTATTTTAAAATAATGAAATAGATATCAATTATTACAAGTCTATCAAAGAGGTGTAACATCCGATGAATACAATCAGTTGGTTTTATTGGGCAATTTTATCTGCAGTCTTTGCGGCTCTTACTGCTATTTTTGCAAAGATTGGGATTCAAGGTATAGACTCTGATTTAGCTACATTAATTAGAACAACTGTCATTATTGTCGTTCTTTCATTTTTCATATGGTTAACTGGAAAATGGACAAATCCATTTTTACTGCCTTCTAAAGCTTGGATTTTTCTTGGGTTATCGGGATTAGCCACTGGGGCTTCTTGGGTATGTTATTTTCGTGCATTGAAGATTGGTGATGCTTCTAAAGTCGCTCCAGTAGATAAATTAAGCTTGGTTCTTGTCGCAATTTTTGCATATGTATTTCTTGGTGAACGACCAAGTTTAAGGGAATGGGCTGGTATTGCTATGGTTGCAGGTGGCGTTCTAGTTCTTGCTCTGAAACGTTAAAATAGATTTATTATCACTGGTGTCCCAACGTTGATTTTTGAAGACGTCATAACTCATTGAAATAAAATCGTTTATAGCGATAAATGTCCTTTATCGATTTGAATGTGAAGAAAACTTTGAATCTCGACCACAGTCTTTACACAATTCTACAGGTCTTAAGCCTCACTCTCTTCAAAAAAATGCCCATTATTCAAGTACTTTCAAATACAAACGACTCAAATCATACCCCTTGCCTCACCAACCAGTTGAATCTATTCGATTAACCTTGGGACAGCAATGGGTTGATTGATATTTTGAGGTATGTTAATTCTGTGTGGTTGTTAAAGGAATTTGGGATTTTATATGGATAGATTTAAACGCTGTTGGCGAAACGGACTGACTGGGTTTCGTGGAATTGCAACCTGCATAAGAAGGAGGTCGGGTATGAAGAGGTTCTGGCTGGTACCTCAATCATCAAGATATTTTTTCCCTCTGGCGACCGTTCTTGCCTGACTCCTCCGATGACATTGTACTTGAAGTTGCTGTTGCGGGTAGCTGCGATGCGATTATTACGTACAATCGATTCGGCAAGCGCAGGCTTCTACAGGCATTGGCGGGTCGCCATGAAAAAGAGTGCGGGAGAAAAGGCAGGATGGATTGCCGGATGGATCGGAGGCTTCGTTCGGGTTCTTATCCTGGGAGACAATGCTCCTTGTGATGCCAGAATTTCGTCTTTATTGCTCCATAAACGGCAGGATTAACTGCCGAGTGTGGGATTTGCGGATACAACGGCGGCAGCAGGGGTATCTCCGGGATCGGGCCAGGCAGGCGTCCAGATCGACGAAGTACTGGTGGCTTTCACACCAACGGATTTTTTCGCCCTTCGCCAACTCCGGCAGAATTTTCTTCTTTCCCCGCATTGACTCCCGTCCTGTTTCCAGCATCGGACCGCTCCTTGAGTTCAAAGAAACAACGGCGACGTTTACTCCTTAAAATCCTTCGTCGCTTCACGGCTCCGACATGATACTTAAATAGGCGGCACGGCCTCATTTTGAATGGTAAATCTTGTTATCCGCAAAAACACATTCAAGGGAGGCTTGTCCAAAACATTGTAAACAAAATCGATTTAACCGGTCAACACTATTATTTGTGTAAGCTTTTTGCCCGTCCACTCTTTTCTAATATATTTAACCGGATTCGATTGATTGTAAGTAGGTTGTCAGATTGATTTGCTGGTTGGTGATTTTTAGTTTTTTGCGGATGTGTTCCCGGTGACGGTTGACCGTTGCAACGGAGACACCCCGTAAGTGCGCTATTTCCTTGGTTCGCAACCCGTTCCGGATCATATTGCAGATATTGAGTTCCGCGGGGGTCAGAAACTGGAAGTTGTTTATAATTTGACTGGTGAAGGGTGAAGTGATTTCTTCGAGGCTGGCCCTCAACAGATCCAGATATTTATTCGTCGATTCCGATACGGTGGGCGCCATCGCATGGAGAATCGGCATTATCACTTTATCAATATTCAACCTTATATTTTTATAAATCTGTCTTTTTTCGTCTTCGATGTTGGAAAGAACCACTCGCAGTGCGGCATTGGCTTCCTGCAGGGCCTTTCTTTCGATTAAGAGCTGTTTGTTGTTCTCCTGCAGTGCCTGTTCGGCCATAAGGCGGATCGCTATTTCACCTATATGTTCGGCCACGCTGTTCAGCAAAGTCCTTTCTTCTTTTAGAAATGGTCCTTCGTCGGCTTGGGGGCGTTCTTCAAGGTAAATGATGGACACGTCGCCCGCAGGCCTGCTGTTTACCAGAATCTCTGATGATTGTCTCCACTGAGTCCGTCGGTAATGCTTGCTTTCAAAAGTTTTGCCTTCGAAATTGATAAAAGCACAGGCAATTTCGGAATATCTCCATGACAATGGAAGAAAGTCGGCAAGATTCTTCAAAAAATCATCCATGGAGTTATGGTTCTGTTCCGCCAGGCGGGCCATTCCATACAAACAATTCAATTCCTTGATACGTTCCTGCAAGGCAATTTTGAGATTTTTTTTCTGCTTCATCAAAGCACCGCCGCTAAAAAATGGTCATTGATTGCCTACATTATATGGGCAATCATAGTGCATTCTAACCGTATTTACATCAAAAATTAGGCAAGCTAATAAGGTTAATATTTTAAAGCTAATTTTTTTTAGAAAGGTTGAATCCCTGTTTCATTCTCACGATCTTCCTTTAGGATTAACTACCGTTAGTCAATATTGAAAAGAGCCTCCTAAAAGAAGGGGCAGCCGTTTGCAACGAAATTCCCATCCCTGCGGATGCCCCTTCTTAGCTCTCATGGCGTTTTCGGATTAAGAAAATATTAAAACCGGTTTCAATTCATAGATGAGGAGAAATCGGCCGATTGAGGAAAGCGGTTTAATGAACCTGCATTTACAATCAAAGAAAGTGGATACGTTGCATCCGACGGACATTCTGTTCCAAACCAATTATTGGAGCCGGGTCAAATGCAGGCTCGGATGGAATGCGATGGCTTTCGATGTCTGCTTTCAGACTGTGAAGAAGGGAGACATTCTGGTTCTGATTGGTTCAGCCAGGGATGATCTTAAAATTGCCTACGTTCCACAAGGACCGGAATTTGAACCTGATGCAGAAATGTATGGCACTTTTCTGGAAATTTTATCTCAGGCGCTAAAGCAATACCTTGACTCTTCCGTTGCGGTCATCCGCTATGATCTTCCCTGGAAATCACAGTATGCGATCGATTTTAAGTCCGGAAAATTTGGGCTGGAGCATCCCTCCGCCCGCTTGAGGGAACTGCGCATGAATATTGGCACCCAGACATGGCATTTGCGAAAAGCGCCCCTTGATTTAACCGTGGCAGACACATTGATCATAGACCTAACACGTTCCCGAGAAGACATCTTGGCAGCCATGAAACCCAAAACAAGGTACAACATTAAACTATCCCGAAGAAAAGGGGTTTGTATATTTGACGCCTCTATAGAAAATCTGCCGTTGTTCTACGAACTTTATTTACAAACTGCTGAACGAAACGGTTTTAAGGCCTCCGGCTATGTTCATTTTGATGCTCTGTTTTCTTCGCTTGATTGCAAGACAGACTCAGTCGAAATATTTTTCCTCCTTGCAAAACAAGGCATGGACACTTTAGCCGGAGCAATCATTGCAATCTCCGGAAGACGGGCGAGCTATCTATTCGGTGCATCGTCAAATCAGGGGCGTCATCTCATGGCGCCGTATGTGCTGCATTGGGAGGTGATCAAAAGAGTTCAGAAAAAGGGTTGCTTGACCTATGATATGGGATCCGTTTCTCCCTCCGCAGACCCCAATCATCCTTTCTATGGCATGTATCGGTTTAAGACCGGCTTCGGCGGGGAAATCGTCCATCTCAATGGATCCTGGGATTACCCTCTTGATGATCGAAGATATGAAGATCTGCGAAATTATGAGTCTTTTATCGCAGTAAATTCCTGATGATCAAGCGGATATAAACACAACTTATAAGGATTACTCATTCAATCCTTGCGGAGGGAAATCATGTGCAGAAAAATACTTGTACCACTTGACGGCTCCGAACTGGCAGAATGTGTTTTGCCCCACGTGATAAAAATGGTCGAAAATGACCATATCGACGAGGTCATCCTTTTTTACGTAATTGAACCGCCTTCGAAATGCGAGGTCCAAGGCTTTAGCAGTTCAGCCCTGAGGGATGCTTTCTTCAGATCGGCTCATGAATATTTGAACGGCATACAAGCCAGTCTTTCCGGTGAAAGGGTTGTCGTCACGAAGGAAATACAGGAAGGCAATATCGTTCATTCAATCATTGAGTATACAAAGAAGAACGCCGTTGATCTCATTGCAATAACGACTCAAGGTTTTTCACGCATGAGGCGAATGGCACTGGGGCATGTTGCATTAAAGCTTCTCCAAGATGCTCATGTCCCTCTGCTAATGATCAAACCGCAAGCCAACCGCAAACTGAATTGAAGTTCGCTGAAGCGGGGCTTTTTATAACAGGGTCGCCGTCATTAAGAACGACCGCCCGCCGTTACCCTATATATCTTCTCAGCACTACAAGTTCATTGGCAAACCCCAGAGAAAAGAAAAGCCCCACATTGGCTGTGGGGCTTTTCGCATCATCTTTATTACTCGGGGTTAGGACTTGGCGATTTGTCTATCACACGCCAGTAGACCCCGTGGGTATCATTCGGATGAATGAAAGCCTGGTACTTCTGCTGAGACTTCCAGTAGCGGACTTGCTTTCCTTCCCGCGTATGTTCGTGCAGCACCTCCGCTCCATTTTTTTTCAGAGCGTTTACGGCCTCGGTCACACTGTCTACCCGCAGGCCGACAAGCTGCACGCCGAAAGCATATTCATCCCGCTCACGGACAGGTTTCGTCCGACGTGACCAATGGGTTTCGCTGCCCTTACCGGAGAGAACCGCGTTTCCCTGGTCGTCCAAAAGTTCGTACCATTCGTCGCCGCCTTCCATCAGCTCCACCAGGGTCGGCCCCACAGCGAAGCAGGTCACGTTGATCTGCAGATCGTGGTCGGTGTAACGCTCCGCCACTTCCCATCCGAAAAGCCGGCAATAATCTTCCTCGGCTTTTACGACATCGAAGACAGCAATGCTGATCCTATCGATACAACCGGCAACGACTTTTTCACCCACCGAAAAACTCCTTTTCTTACTTCTTGGGTTTCGGAAGGACCATTTCCGCCAGTTCTTCGCCGTAGATATGGCCCTTGGCTATCTGACGTCGCAGTTCGATGTGATCGACGACGCTGGAACCGGTCTTGTCGGCGTTGTTGAAGGCGTTAAAGCCCATCCATGCATCACCGTTCATGTTGGCACCCAGCCAGTATCTCGCATGAACCTTCGTCGTATCCCAGAAGAACTTCTTCTTCAGACGCACCGTCTCAATCGCCTTCATCAGACACATGGGGAACGTCTGAGCCAGGGTCCAGACCATGCCGTTGATGTGATTGTCCAGGAGGGTGAAATCCGTCGTCAGGGTCTTCATGTAAGCATTGGCCTCTTTCAGGGCCGCGCCGGTCTTCATCTCGCCGTAAACGATCTCACCGTTCTCTACATAATTCTCCGTGATGACGCGGGGGTCGCGGACCCAGTTACCGTCCTTGTCCTTCTTCACGGGGAGGGCCTTACCGATCAGTCCCAAACGCTCCATTTTGTAGGCGCTCCAGGGAATGTTGGAAATACAGTTCCACATGGCATGCTCCATGGTCAGGTTCCAAGGCAGGAAGTCGGTCGCACCGCCATCCGGGGAGGAACCCACGCGGGTACCCGCTTGACCGAACATTGCGGTGTCCGCGGAAATATTCATATCACAGGCCTGACCGATTTCCTGACCGCCGGCGATCCGCATTCCGTTGACGCGACAGATGGTCGGTGCGCCGCAATTCAATATTGCATCAACCATCGATCCAAAAAGATAAATGTAATCCGCATAATCTCTGGGACGACGGGTATAATACTCGGCATATTCCTTGGTATTGCCGCCCGTGCAGAAAGCCCGGTCACCCACAGCGGTAAATATCGTCGCTACGATGGACTTGTCCACCGAGGCTTTGTGAAATCCGGCAATAACCCCTTTTACCATATCTGTCGTGTAGGAATTGAACTGAGCCGGATTATTCAAGGTAATCCATGCCGTGTAAAGCCCTTCGACTACGTTTCCTTGGGGATCGAGAAGAGGTTTCTTCTCATACATCGTGGTGGGTGCTTCGGTCCGATTGAACTTGTCGTCGAATAAATTGTGATCTTTCAGAACATTGTCTCTTTCCAACCAATCCAGTGCCATAATACTTACCCCTTTCTTTTTTTCTTTCTTATGTTCTTGAGTCAAGATGCTTGACGGCTTCCTGCATTAACACTGTCAGGCATCCGTTTTCTTGCTGCGTTCCGTCTCCGGCGGCCGAAGTTTTATGACCGACCTGATTTCGCGCCGGAAGTTCCGGTAACGGCTGTTTCTCAGGTCATGCCGTAGCCGCCGTCCACGCACAGAAGCTGGCCGGTGATGTAGCTCGAATCGTCGGACGCGAAGAAAATGAACGGCTTCGCCACTTCTTCCGGCTCCGCGAAGCGGCCCAGAAGAATACGGCCCGCGTAGATGTCCTTCAGTTTGGGATCCGTCGTAATCTTCTCAGTCATGTCGGTGCTGACGATACCCAGAGAAATAACGTTACAGGTTACGCCGATACCGGCCAATTCCCTCGCCACGGACTTGGTGAAAGAAATGATGCCGCCCTTGGCTGCGCTGTATTGAACCTGACCCTTCGTGCCGACCACACCCGCTACGGAAGTGACATTGACGATCCGGCCGTAATTCTGCTCCTTGAAATACTTGTAAGCCGCTTGAATGAGGAGGAAAGGACCTTTCATGTGGATGTCCACGATCTCGTCCCACTGCTCTTCCGTCATTTTGTTTAGCATGGCCGGGTTGGTCACACCGGCGTTGTTGATCAGAATATGCACGGCACCGAAGGCGTCAATCGCGGCCTGAACAGTTTTCTCCGCGTCGGCCTTAACCTCAACCCTACCCTGCACGGCGATAGCTTTGCGGCCCATCTTGGTAATCATATCGACCACTTCGTTAGCCGTCTTCTGATTACCGGCATAATTCACCACGACATTCGCTCCTTCCTGCGCGAAAGCCAAGCTGATCGCCCTGCCTACGCCTCTGCCGCCGCCGGTCACGATAGCGGTCTTTCCTTCCAGTTTACCCATTGGCACTAACCCCCTATCTATATTTTTTGTCTTTTTTTGATCAATTCAATTCATTTGGAAGCCGCCTACTCCCCCGCAGGTGGAACCAACATACCGCCTTACACAATTTTGATCTCGTAGCAAATATGCTCCTTTCTGTCAAGCAAATTCTCCCGCCGCCCGGACAGGAGAATGTTTCCGTAAATATCGTCATATCAAGGACTTACACAATTCAACCCTGCCTAAAGACGGGCCTATCAATACCAGGCAAACCCGCTTTGAATACGGGGGGCGTCGAGGCATCAACTTTTCAAATTGACAAGGAAAATAAAGTATGATAGCGACGCGAATTGGCAGCAGCATGTTGTCTTTTCTTTCACACTGTGACAGGTCAAGTCTAATCGCACGTATTTTCAGAAATTCCCGGTTTTAATCACAATTGACCTTTTGCAAGATCGTAAATCACTAAACAGGAGGATATGTATGAGCAAAGTTGGAATTATTGGTGTGGGACAAAGCTCGTTTGTACGCAGCTACCCCGGTTCCATCAGGGAATTGGCTTTCGAAGCCTACAGCGATGCCATGAGAGACGCTCAAATTACGAACGATCTCATTGACGCGACAGTTATCTGTTCGTCCCCCGAGTATGACAAGCAGAGATCACCAGCCGGCGTCGTCGCCGAATATCTTGGTCTCAATCCGCAGCCAACCTTTTACGTGGAAACGCTGTGCTCCTCGAGCAGCACGGGTCTGAAGCTGGCCTATTCGCTGGTCAAGTCGGGTCTGCACAGTTGTGTCATGGTTCTGGGATTCCAGATCATGTCTCAGTTAACCTCAGCGGAGTCCCAGGAAAGAATGGGACGCGGCGCCGATATTCAGTGGGAATCCCCTTTCGGCACCATGATGCCCGCTTATTATGCCCTGCATGCACAGGCCCACTTTGCCAAGTATGGAACAACACCCGATGACCTCGCCCTTATTCGCATTAAATCCGGCACCTACGGTCAGTTGAATGAGCGGGCCGTCTTCCGAAAGGAAGTAACCCCGGATATGTTCGCAGATAAGGACGGCTTCGGCAGCCCCGTTTCCAGCCCCTTAAGAGTGGGCGACTGCTGCGCCAACGCCGACGGCAGCTCCTGCATTATCGTTGCCAGTGAAGAAAAGGCCAAAGCCCTTTGCAAAAAACCCGTGTGGATTCTCGGTATCGGTTCCGCTTCGGCTCCCGTC
Source organism: uncultured Syntrophales bacterium (assembly GCA_964408155.1). Classification (GTDB taxonomy): domain Bacteria; phylum Desulfobacterota; class Syntrophia; order Syntrophales; family JAAYKM01; genus JAAYKM01. The sequence goes on along the minus strand of CAYOYJ010000024.1, from coordinate 10,585 downwards.
AACATGGCCGGCCGCGATCAATACTCAGGACTCCTCGTCGGTATCGAATCCGGCAAGCAGGCTTACAAAATGGCCGGTATTACCCCGAAGCACGTTGATGTTGCCGAAGTCCACGACTGTTTCACGATCGCCGAAATGATGGCGACGGAAAACCTGGGCTTTGCCGAACCAGGCGGTGGTGCGGAATTGATCCGGGCGAAAGAAACCTACAAGGAAGGCAGTATTCCGGTCAACGTAGACGGTGGTCTCCTTTCCAAGGGTCATCCCATCGGGGCGACCGGCGGCTCCCAGGTCAGAACCATCGTCCTGCAGCTCCGGGGCGAGGCGGGTGCAATTCAGGTCAAGGATCCGACGATCGGTTTGGTCCATAACATCGGTGGTGTCGGACTGTACGGTAACGTTACTATTTTAGGGAGAGAATAGCCATGGCGAAACAAGAAATCGACCGTCGTTTCAATAAATTCGGCACCGTGAGTTTCATGGGTGTCTCCAAGACCAATGATTTTATCGATTATCTCGAGCAGGGCAAGGTGATGGGTACCCGCTGCAAGACCTGCGGTAAGACCTTCTTCCCCCCGAGAGCGGACTGTTTCCACTCGTTGACAAGTGGCATGGAGTGGTTTGAAGTGAGCGGCGCCGGCACCCTTCAGACCTTCAGCACTCTCCGGTATGCACCGGTGGGTTTTGAAGGCGATCTACCCTACACCATTGCCGTCGTCGATTACGGTGACTATAAGGTGTTCGGCCGTATCGACAAAGCGATCGCTTCACCCGATGATGAACTGAAAGTCGGGATGAAAATGAAAGCCGTGGCCGGAAAAACCGCCAACGGCCAGAGTACTTACTTTTTCCAGAAAGCTTAACCGTACGCTGCAGATCACAGTATAAACGGAGCACCAAAGGTCAGGGAAACGATCCCGTTTCCCTGACCTCTTTTTTATTACCGGTCAAAGTTGGTTCTTGACAGAACTATCGAATTCATATAGGAATAACGCCTCATCGCTGCCGGTGAGACCAAGATAATTTAGAAGGAGGAACGTTTTTTGGCTACACATAAATCAGCGGAGAAGAGAAGCAAGCAGGCGGAGAAACGCCAGGACAGGAACATGATGGTCAAATCCAAGGTAAAGACCCAGATCAAAACGGTACTGAGCGCCGTGGAAAGTAAGGACAAGGAGGCGGCCGCCGATTCCCTGGAGAAAACCATCCCGCAAATTGCCAAGGCGGCAGCCAAGGGGATCATTCACAAAAGAAACGCATCGCGCAAGATTTCGCGATTAACCAAAAAGGTAAACGCTCTGGCTCCACAGGCTTAATCTAAAAATCTGCGATCATCAATCGATACGCCCTCTCAGCCATGTCATTCGACAGCTTGATGAGGGCTTCTTTTTTACTGTTATCCAGGGTATTTTGAGTCAGATAATCCTCATTTCCGGAAAAGCTGCGATCTTCCCAGAGGGTGCGCCCCGTCTCGCGGTTTTCAAATACGATCTGCACGAAAAGGGTGATTTTCTCTTCCGCCGCCAGGTCGGCTTCCTCATAGGCTGTATGGCTCATCGAAATTCTCTGAATCGTGCCCCGGACCACTGCGTCGGCTTCTTCCTCATCCCCCACGACCTGGAACAAATTGCCCCGGACAAACTGATCGATCAGGGCATTGCGAAAAACATTTTCCAAGTATGCTTCATCGGTCCGGTTGAGGAAATTTCCCACATAGATTTTACGGATTCCATTCAGGGATTCGGACACTTCATTAAAACGGTACCCGCATCCGTCAAGAAAAAGTCCCAGGCAGAAAAACGCCAGCCATATCCATGCGTTTGCCTTTTTTACGGAAGCCAATGATTTAACCCTCCCCTTTAATCAAACCTTGCCTGGTCCCTTCATCCTGGACGACGATATTGACAAGCTTTCCTGGCACATAGATTTGCTTGACGATTCTCTTTCCTTCAGTGAATTTGGCTACTTTCCCGTCCGACAAGGCAAGGGCCTGAATTTTGTCCGGCGTTTCATCCACGGGAACGATCATCTTGCCCCGCACCTTTCCGTTAACCTGAACAACAACCGTCATTTCTTCGGCGGAAGCGACGCGATCATCCCAGATGGGCCAGGCGGCATGCAACAAAGCCCCTTTCTTTCCAAGCATTGACCAGAGCTCCTGGGTAATGTGGGGCACAATGGGCGCCAGCATGAGAATGATGGCCTCAATGGCCTCCCGGACTACCGATAAAGCGGGCCGGTCGTCTTTCCCGGGACGTTCCAGAAGATAAAGGGCATTGACCAGTTCCATAATCGCGCTGAGGGCCGTATTAAAATGAAAGCGGTCTTCAATATCCAGAGACACTTTCCGGATCGTCTGGTGGATTTTACGCCGGAAATTCTTCAGTTCGCCCTCAATGGGATCGCGGCCGTCGCAGGGTTGCAGACCCTGGATATCCTCCAGATAATCCATGACGATGCGCCAGGTGCGGTTCAGGAATCGAAAAGCACCGTCCACCCCCTGTTCGTTCCATTCAAGATCTTTCTCCGGCGGCGCAGCAAACAGGCAGAAAATGCGTGCCGTGTCCGCGCCGTACTGACGGACCAGATTGTCGGGATCAACGACATTCTTCAATGACTTGGACATTTTCTCCGTTTTGCCAATGGTGACTGCCGCACCGCAACGGGTACACTTCCCGTCCACGGATTCTTCCGGAAAGAGATATCCGTGCTCCGGACAGCGTGTGGTCTCTTTGCAGACCATTCCCTGGGTAAGCAGATTGGTAAACGGTTCATCCACGCTGATAACCCCAAAATCACGAAGCATTTTGGCGTAAAAGCGCGCATAGAGGAGATGGAGAATGGCGTGTTCGATCCCGCCGATGTACTGATCCACCGGCAGCCAGTAGTCGACCCTTTTCTTGTCGAGACCCGGTTTTTCATGGAAATCGGCAGAGCAGTAACGGGCAAAATACCAGGATGATTCGACGAAGGTGTCCATGGTGTCTGTTTCACGTCGGGCGGGACCGCCGCAGGTTGGACAGGAGGTTTCCACAAAGGCTCGATGCCGGACCAGGGGCGATCCCCCTTCCCCGGTCAGGAGAATGTCCTTCGGCAGGACAACCGGCAGATCCTGTTCCGGTACCATGACAATACCGCATTTGCCGCAATTGATGACCGGAATGGGGGCGCCCCAGTAACGCTGGCGTGAGATGCCCCAGTCCCGCAGACGGTACTGAATCGTCCGTTTGCCCCGTCCGTTGGCCTCGAAGTAATCGGCAATAGCTTCCAGGGCCTGGGTATTGACCATGCCGTTAAACGGGCCTGAATTCACCAAGATGCCCTCGTCGATATAGGCCTCGGTCATGGTTGCGGCATCCAGTTCCCGACCCTTTGGCTGGATGACGACGATGCGCCCCAGACCAAACTTCTCGGCAAATTCAAAATCCCGCTGGTCGTGGGTCGGCACGGCCATGACGCAACCCGTCCCGTAATCGGCCAGGACAAAATTCGCCGCATAGATGGGCATCCTGTCATTCGTCGCCGGGTTCAGACAGTAGGCGTCCAGGAAGATCCCTTCCTTTTCATAGTAGTCGGAGGTCCGCATGTGCCGGTCCTGCTTTTTTACCTTTTCGACAAAGGCCTTGACGTTTTCCAGACAGGTCTTTCCCTTTGCCAGCTCCATGACCAGGGGATGCTCCGCCGCCACCAGCATGAACGTCGCTCCGAAAATCGTGTCCTGACGGGTCGTGAATACGCGAATTTCACCGCTGCCGTCAGCCAAGGGGAAGATGAGCTCGCAGCCGTAGCTTTTGCCGATCCAGTGCTTCTGCATCGTCATCACGCGTTCCGGCCAGCCCGGAAGCTTGTCACAACCCTCCAGCAGCTCCTCTACATAAGCCGTGATCCGGAAAAACCACTGATCCAGTGTTTCCTCGACAACCTCGGAACCGCACCGCCAGCAAAGCCCCCCTTCAACCTGCTCGTTGGCCAAAACGGTCTTGCACTGGGGGCACCAGTTCACCGGCGACGTCTTTTTGTAAACCAGCCCCTTTTCGTACATCCATTCGAAAAAGAGCTGCTCCCAGCGATAGTAGTCGGGTTCGCAGGTTGAAATTTCACGATCCCAGTCGTAGCTGAATCCCATCCGCTTGAGTTGTGTGCGCATTGCGGCGATATTGTTGTTGGTCCACTGGGCCGGATGAACACCCCGTTCGATCGCGGCGTTTTCCGCCGGCATGCCAAAGGAATCCCAGCCCATGGGATGCAGGACGTTATAGCCCTTCATGCTTTTGTAACGGGCGACAACATCACCGATGGTGTAGTTACGGACGTGTCCGATGTGAATTTTCCCCGAAGGATAGGGAAACATTTCCAGGAGGTAGTACTTTGGCTTTGCAGGATCTTCCCCGACTTGATAAAGCTTTTCCTGTTCCCATCGTTTCTGCCAGGCTTCCTCAATTTCCTGGGGGACGTACTTTTTGTTCATTTATTCCGCCTCCCGGCCCTGCGCTGGTTACAAAACCCGTCACGTTGCCCGAAGCAAGATGAGGAAACCGGCGCAAACCGCTTCATAAAAGGTCAATTATCCTTGATTTTTTCGGGTTGAAACTTCATTTTAAATGCCATTTCATCGTTGGAATCCACCGAGCGCATATCCGCATAGAGGGCATCAAGAATCCCATTGATAAAAGAGCCGGAATTTTCCGATCCGTAGATTTTGCCAAGATCGATGGCTTCGTTCAGGGTTACTTTTGGGGGAATATCATTGCAGAAGAGCAATTCATAAACGGCCATGCGAAGAATGTTACGATCGACTCTCGCCATTCTTGACAGGGACCAGTTCTCCGAATGTCGACTGATTAACTCATCCAGATAATCCCGCTTTTGCCATGTCCCTTCAATCAGAAGCGATGAAAAGGCCCTGGCGTCATCGGGAGCATCAAAATTGGCCCAGAACAGACCAATGGTCCTCTCGACATCCTGGTTAATAACGTCCAGTGAGTAAAGAACTTTCAAGGCAACTTCCCGCGCCTTCCGTCTATGGCTCATTCATCCCTCTGGCTGCCCGATATAGCATGTTTTGCCAACCGCAAGAATCCAATCGGGTATTCCACCGCCGTTTAGGCGATCTTCCTCAGCAGGTCCACCATTTCGATGGCCGTCATGGCAGCGTCCCACCCTTTATTTCCCGCCTTTGTCCCGGCACGTTCAATGGCCTGTTCGATGGTGTCCGTCGTCAGCACGCCAAAAGCGATGGGAACCTCCGTATCGAGGCCGACATGGGCGATTCCCTTGGATACTTCGGCGCTGATGTATTCAAAATGAGGCGTTGCACCTCGAATGACCGCCCCCAGACAGATGACTGCATCAAACTGCCCGGCCTTGGCCAGTTTTTTCGCGGCCAAGGGCAATTCAAACGCGCCTGGCACCTTATAAATCCGAATATCCTTTTCATCCGCTCCGGCCCGCGTGAGGGCATCCACTGCGCCTTCAATCAGGCGACCGCAGATAAAATCATTAAACCGGCTCGCGGCAATACCGAATTTCATTCCCTTGGCAACAATCTTTCCTTCCGTTATCTTTGGCATCTTTTTATCTCCGTCTGTTTGGGTGTTCATTTCTGATCAAAGTGTCAGCTTGCCCCGAAATGCTCAGCACTTATCCAGTATATGACCCATCTTCTTCTTTTTGGTTTTGAGATAACGAATGTTCGTCTCACTCGGTTTGATCTCAATGGGAATCCGCTCCGTAACAGTCAGACCATACCCCTCCAGACCGACAATCTTTTTCGGGTTGTTCGTCAGCATCCTGATCTTGCGCACACCGAGATCAACCAGGATCTGGGCGCCGATGCCGTAATCCCGGAGGTCATCTTTAAAACCGAGTTCGATATTGGCCTCAACCGTATCCTTCCCGTGTTCCTGAAGCTCATAAGCCCGAATCTTATTGACGAGACCGATCCCCCGCCCCTCCTGGTGCATATACACGATGACGCCTTTGCCCACGTCATTGATCATGCTCATGGCACGCCTGAGCTGGTCGCCGCAGTCGCAGCGTTCCGATCCGAAGATATCGCCGGTGACACACTCCGAATGAACCCGGACCAGAACTTCATCGTCGTCATCAATCTCCCCCTTGACCAGGGCGATATGCTTCATCTCGTCTACGTCGTTCTCATAAACAACCATCTTGAACTCACCACCATAGCGGGTCGGGAGCGTTGCCGACGCCGCGCGCCGGATGAGGGATTCATGACGCATCCGGTATTCGATCAGGTCCGCGATGGTGATAATCTTCATTTTATGTTCTTTGGCAAAAATTTCCAGATCGGACATGCGGGCCATTGTCCCGTCATCCTTCATGATCTCGCAGATGACACCGGCCTGTTTCAAACCGGCCAGCCGGGCCAGATCAACGGATCCCTCGGTCTGACCGGTCCGGACCAGAACGCCGCCGCGCTTCGCCCGGATGGGGAAAATATGGCCGGGACTGACCAGGTCTTCGGGCTGCACGTCATCGGCAATTGCGGCCTGAATGGTCGTCGCCCGGTCGGCGGCGGAGATGCCCGTGGACACACCGCGCTTGGCTTCAATTGAAACCGTGAAAGCCGTCCCAAACCGGGAGCGGTTATCCCGCACCATGGGAAACAGACCCAACTTGTCTGCATGTTCTTCCGTCAGGGTAAGACAAATGAGCCCTCGACCGTGTTTGGCCATAAAATTGATTGCTTCCGGCGTCACAAACTGTGCCGCCATGCAAAGATCGCCTTCATTCTCCCGATCTTCGTCATCCACCAGAATCACCTTCTTGCCACTTCTGATATCTACAATAGCTTCCTTAATTGAACTGATACCCATGATTCACCTTCATATAAAGTTATTTTGCCGTTTTACCGGATGCTGCTCACTTTAAAAATCCGTGCTCAACAAAGGAGGACCAATCGAATCCCGACCTTTCCGAATTTTCATGCCCGCCACCGGGCCAAACAAAACGCTCTACATACTTGCCGATAATATCCGTTTCAATATTTACGGCATCACCGACCTTCTTCAGACCAAGAGTCGTGACTTGGGCCGTGTGGGGGATCATGTTAACATAAAAGCGCCCGTTTTCAAAACGGTTTACCGTCAGACTGACTCCGTCGACCGTGATGGAACCCTTAACGACGATGTATCTCCCTGCATGCGGGGAGACCTCGATTCCCAAGATGACGGAAGATGACTTGACCGCCTTCTCCCGGATGATGCCCGTCTCATCCACATGCCCCAAAACCAGGTGCCCGCCCAGGAAATCCGTCAATCGGAGGGCTTTCTCCAGGTTCACCTTGTCTCCCACGTGAAGCGCTTTCAGATTGGTTTTCGCCAAACTCTCGGCGGACACATCGGCGGAGAACCTGTCCCGACCGATGGCCGTCACAGTGAGACACGTTCCATTCACGGCTACGCTGTCCCCCAGACGAACGTCGTCGAGATCAAGACCGCCTTCAATTTCCACAATCGCATCTTCTCCCTTGCGGTTAATGCGCCGCACCGTTCCCAGGGCTTGTACGATTCCCGTAAACATGGCTTCCTTCATTGATCTGTTCTACGTCCGACCTCACTTATTGATGAATAAGTGCCGATCCAACCTATTTCGAGGGATCCTTTTCTTCGTTCGTCTTCAAGAATCCTTTGAGTTCGTTGAGGAATTCCGTTACATCCCGAAACTGGCGATACACGGAGGCAAACCGCACATAGGCCACGCCGTCCAATTCCTGGAGTTCCTTCATGACCTTTTCACCGATCACCGTGGTCGAAATTTCATCGCCCTGAAACTCCTGGCAGGCACGCTCCACATTTTCAACCAGCCGCTCGATGTCTTCCGTTTTAATGGGCCTTTTTTCACAAGCCTTCTTGATACCCGAACGGATTTTCGTTCGATCGAACGGCTCCCGGCGACCGTCCTTTTTCACCACCGTAGGCAGAACCTCTTCCACAAACTCGTAGGTGGTGAACCGGCGTCCGCAACCGACGCACTCCCTTCTCCGGCGGATGGCGCCGCCGTCCTTACTGATGCGGGAGTCAATGACTCGATTCTCGCTGCTGGAACAGAAGGGACACTTCATGGCTGCGCCACTCGGATGCCGGCTTCGGCCAGCATGTCCGCCGCCAGCTTGTCCGCATAACCATCTTTTACCACAATCAGCGAAATACCTGCATTGATGACCATCTTCGCGCAGATGATGCACGGCTGGTTCGTGCAGTACAGGGTCGCCCCTTTTACACTCACCCCGTGAAGTGCCGCCTGGATGATCGCGTTCTGCTCCGCGTGCAGACCCCGGCACAGTTCATGGCGCTCCCCCGAGGGAATCTGCATGCTATCCCGCAGGCATCCGATCTCAAGACAGTGCCGGAGCCCGGAAGGCGCCCCGTTATAACCCGTGGCCAGAATTCTTTTGTCTCGGACCAGAGCCGCGCCGACGCCCCGGCGCAGACAGGTGGAACGTTTCGCCACCAGTTCCACGATGCCCATGAAGTATGCGTCCCAGTCGGGACGAACGGTCATCTCACGTGCCCTGTTTTCGGGGGTCATCATCCCTCCTTGGGTTTACCTGAGTTCTTCTCTCCCTTTTGCGATACGACTTTCATAAAGAGGGAAACGGTCACAAAGCGCCTTGACCCCTGCCCTGGCCTCATTGATCTTTTCTTCATCATTCCGATTAAGCAGCACATCGGCAATCAATCCGGCGATCTGCTTCATCTCCGGCTCTTTCATCCCCCGGCTTGTCACGGCGGGGGTTCCGATCCGGATACCGCTGGTTACCATGGGGCCCTGCGTATCGAAAGGAATGCCGTTCTTGTTCACGGTGATACCCGTCAGATCCAGAATTTCCTGGGCGTCTTTCCCCGTCAGATTCTTATCCGTCAGATCAACCAGCATGAGGTGGTTGTCCGTTCCATCGGAAAC
>CAYOYJ010000024.1:0-1557 GCA_964408155.1 uncultured Syntrophales bacterium | reverse complement strand
GATTCTTATCCGTCAGATCAACCAGCATGAGGTGGTTGTCCGTTCCATCGGAAACAAGGCGGAACCCGAGATTTTTAAGCTCTTCCGCCAGTGTTTTCGCATTCTTAACGATTTGGCCCTGGTACTGTTTGAACTCTTCCGAGAGGGCTTCCTTAAAAGCTACAGCCTTGGCGGCAATGACATGCATGAGGGGACCGCCCTGGGTACCCGGGAACACACGACTTCCCAGAATCTTGGCGTGCCCCTCCTTGCACATAACCAGACCGCCCCGGGGCCCCCGAAGGGTTTTGTGGGTGGTCGAGGTCACAAACTCGCAGATCGGTACCGGTGTCGGGTGATAACCCGTTGCGACCAGACCGGCGATGTGGGCGATATCGCACATAATGACTGCCCCGACCTGATCGGCCGCCTGGCGGAAGGCGGTGAAATCGATGACCCGGGGATAAGCGCTGGCGCCGACGACAATCATTTTGGGCTTATGCTTCTTCGCCAGATCCATCACCTCGTTGTAATCGATCGTTTCCGTTGTGCGATCGACACCGTAGGGGATGACGCTGTAATATTTACCGGAAAAATTGGCGGGGCTGCCATGGGACAGATGGCCGCCATGGGAGAGATTCATCCCCAGAATTGTGTCGCCAGGCTGTAATACGGAAAAATATACCGCCATGTTAGCCTGGGTGCCCGAATGGGGCTGAACATTGACATAATCGGCGCCGAACAGGGCCTTGCAACGCTCGATCGCCAGATTCTCAACAATATCCACATATTCGCAGCCCCCGTAGTAACGTTTACCCGGATAACCCTCCGCATACTTGTTGGTCATGACGCAACCCTGAGCCTCGAGAACGGCCTCGCTGACAAAATTCTCCGAAGCGATCAGCTCGATTTTACCCGTCTGTCTTTCCGTCTCCCATAAAATCGCCCGGGCTACCTCCGGATCTACTTTTGCGAGTTCTGACATATCCTTATTCCCCTCCCCAGTTTCTCTTCCAATTCCCGTATCTTGTCGAGGCGCCGCTGATGTCTGCCCCCTTCAAATTCCGTTGACAACCACTTGGTGACAATTTTCTCCGCTGCGGCGGCATCGGTTCGCCGACCTGCCAGAATCAGAATGTTCGCATCATTGTGACGGCGGCTCATTTCCGCCGTATATTCATCGAGACAAAGGGCGGCACGCACGTGAGGAAATTTATTCGCCACAATGGACATGCCCACTCCCGAACCGCAAATCAGAATCCCTGACGTAAAATCTCCGGAGGCAACCTGTTCCGCAACTCGCAAACCATAATCGGGATAATCTACGGCGTCGCCGTCATCTGTCCCGACATCCATGACGTCGATCTCCAGGCGGGCAAGAAGCGCTTTTACATCCTGTTTACACTCAAAACCTGCGTGATCAGAACCAATAATCAGTTGACGTCGCATTCCCCTTTACCCGACATACTTTTTCAACACCAAACTCGCATTCACCCCACCGAAACCAAAGGTGTTGGACAGGGCGAACCGCATGTCCTTTTGCCGCGCCAGATGGGGAACATAATCCAGATCGTTTTC
>CAYOYJ010000023.1:0-21333 GCA_964408155.1 uncultured Syntrophales bacterium | reverse complement strand
AAATGAAAATAAATAACAGCGCTTAATTTCAAGCACCCTCGGCGGTTCAGCTCCTGCCAGCGCGCATACATAAAAATGCGTGCGATAAAATTCTCCCGTAAAACCGGATCGTTGAGCCGTCCTTCCTCTTCCACAGGCAGATTGGGAAAGTACTCCATAAAGGCGCGCGCAAAAAGTCCCACCCCGTTTTTTGCTGCTGCCCCTTTTTCATTGTAGACTTTCACACGTTCCATACCGCTGGATGGTGATCCACTTTTGAAAACAAAACCGCAAAGCCGCTCCGACTCAAGTTCCCGGACCCGCCCCGCAATCCAGACGGTCATCCGGTCCGTCAGGTCTTGCTTGGAGCGCACCGTGGTCAATCTCGGTCTTTCCGCATCGCCAACCAGGCGGACCGCTTCGCGGGGTACACCGAATCCGCACTCCACTTCCGGACAGACAGGAGAAAACTCGACATATCGCCCTAAAGTATCCCGTAAATAGTGATCAAGCTTGTGCCCGCCGTCATAACGGACAGGCAAACCGAGCAGGCAGGTACTGATGCCGAGTTTTATTTTTTCCATGAGCCCGTCTTAACAGAAAAAGAATTATTCTCAATACCGTTTACACCCTGGGCCGGCGGATTTTTATCCATGGCCACGGTAACGGAATAGGCCCCCGCCGCCTTCTTCACTTCATAATATTTTCCATAAGCCATACCGGCAACCAGAAAAACCGGCAAAATAACGATGATCCATTTTTTCATAGGACTTTACCTCTAGAATTTTCTACAAAGTTAACCACGTCATGCTTTCCGGTCAAGGTCAGGGAAAATACAGGAGGTTCAAGCAGGTCCCAATTCAAGGCAGAAAGAAGGATATGCGGGCTGTTTCCTGGACGTCGAAAGGTCCAGCGGCCGCTCAGAGGGAATTTTCTATGGTCATTTCAGTAAGTATCGGCGACATCGGCCTTGATATGCGGACCGGGGAAGACCTGATCGCCGGGCTATTCTTTTGTTCCGGACATAATCCCCGCCACGGTTTTTTTGGTACGATCAATGATTTTTTCGTAGTTGAGACTATTCCGCTGGATGTAATAATCTTTTTCAACATCCTGGGCAATGGGGGCTTTCTCCTCCAAAAAGGCGACCAGTTTGTCCGTTGTGGGAAACTGTTTAATAAACAGTTCACTCCAGTTGTTCTCCATGACGACGCGATAATTGTTCCCTTCCACTGACTCCTTGGCGGCTTCAAAATCGACGACAATGAGTATTTTTACGATCTTTTCGGGCTGGAGAAAATTCTGAAAATCGACAGCGGTGATGTTATAAGACCCGAAAACCTCACGAATTTTACGGGCCAGATTGATGATCTCCTGGATGGTAACAGAGGTCGGATTGGGAATCATTCTGACATTGACGGCCTCAAAGAGATCATTCCAGATGAGGTAGGCGATACAGTACACGACATCGGCATGCTCAACCACGATCATGTCCGCATCATGCGCCGGGGCCACCCGCCACTTCCGGGACTCAAAGCGAAATGTCAGATCAGGCACATTGACCGTGTCGATGGGTTTATGCATGATCGGCAACTTTCCCTCTTTGCGGGCCAGACTCGAAGCCAGTTTTCTGCCGATGATGGTCAAATCCTGAGGCGCGATCAAACCAGATACATCTTTGGCCATGTTGGAAATGTCTTTGTACATTTCCAAAAGCAGGATCAGGATCTTGGCGCCGAATTCCTGATGAGCTTGGAAGCTCCAGGATTCGAAGCGGTTCAGTTCATAGAGGCTATGCCGATCCAGTTTATATTTTTTAAATAATTCCGACGACAGCTCCTCCTTTATCGTCATTTTGTTCGACATCAATTTAATATCATATCGCAGATAAAAACATTTTTTTAAGAATTCAAACTCCCGGTACTCCTGCTTCTCATAGTGGCTTAACACCGCATCCAGGGTAAACATGCTGGGGTCAACAAATGACTTATTACCGCCGCCGCTCAGGATGAGATCCCGGAAACGATGACTGAATAACGCCTCCTTTGGCAATTCCATCTGCACCACCAAGAGCAGCATCTTGATGATAGACTTTAAAGGATGGCTCAGGGCCTTATTGAATTGCCAGAGCGCCGCACCGAAATATTCGCTTTGCTCAATCGCTAAAAGATTACCCAAATCCACGCAGTCATCCTGTCCGAAATTGGGGTGTTGATATTCCTGCAGGGCTTGTTCATAGGACTGCGGTTCTTCCGGGTTAAAGTAAACCCACCAGAAGGGTATTTTTCCGCAAACCACAATGGCGGTGCGATAGAATTCCTCTTTCAATACATTGCGCTGGGTGCTGCCGCAGCTTTCATCGCTGACGTTACCAAAATTACACTTTTGTATATCATGAATATCACTAATGAAGAAGTAGACCGGCATTTTAAGGGTGTTATCAAGCCAATCCTTGATCAGATAAACCTTCTGGGAAAGATGGTCAAACTGGGCCGCGCTGTAATTTTCCCGATCAATACAAACCCAGAGATCGCAGTCGGAATGAGAGGTCTGGCTGATCGTACCGATACTGCCGATGGTATAAATACCCTGAATATCACAATATTCGGTTGAATATTTGAGCAGCGATCCTTGGTCGTAGCACTTGAACTGCTTTTTGAAGGCGGGCTCCTTCTTCTTGATATCCTTGCTCTGTTCGATATTAAAAACCCGGAAGGGCTTTTCCAAATCGGGAACATATCCTGGAAAGTCGGGATGATTGATGCTGAGCAGCCAAGGGAGCAGAAAAAGAATCACTTCGCTTTCCTTGGGCGACAGGTGTTGAAAGATATCCTTACGGAACTGATTGTAGGCGAGAAAAACCTTTTTATTCTGAAGCAGTGTTTTGGACAAGGACATGAAAAATACTCCAAAAATATTTAAAAGCGCGTTACTTTATAATGTCATCTATTTAAAGTCAATGAATCCGCCGGCAACTTGGCCTGAGCGTCAAACGGTTAAAAGACGTAATCCCTTTGGATTTTAGGGAAATCAAGTATTGTTAACCGGAGAGAAGAACATAGAATGCCCGCACCAAAACCCACGCCAGCACCAGAACCGTTACGATGAACACACAGAAGGCGAGGGATCGGTGAAGACCGTTTTCTGTTCTTCTTTCCTCATAACCTCCCAGGTATCCAATCAGCAAACCGGAAAGAAGCCCCCCTCCATGAGCCCAATTGTTAATCCCCGGAACCAGCAGACCAAAAAGCACAAGACCGATCGTCCATCCCATAGCCTGTCGGTAAATAAGATCGCCAAAAAAACCGCCCCGGCTCTTTCCGTAATAAAGGATCGCGCCGATAAGCCCACAGATACTGGCCGAAGCACCGATGGTCAGACTCACGTTCATCAGGTAGGATAGCAGGAAGCCGGCTACGCCGGTTACGGCATACAGAATAATGAAGCGACAGAGACCGTAGGCTGAGAGCACAAAAGGACCCAGTTGCATCAGGGCGATCATATTGAAGACAATATGCAGAATGCCGCCATGGAGGTAAGACGCAGAAACCAGGCTCCACCAGTTGCCGAAGCCGTTTATCGGCATGGTTCCCGTTGCGCCCATAATCATCAGACTGTAATCGGAGGGCGACAGCATGGTGATCGGGTTAAGGTCCACCCCCCGGGATGTCGGGTTAATAAGGAGAGACAGAATAAACAGGACCGCATTGACGGATATAATGACCTTGACCGGGTCCGCCAGAAGAAGAAAAGACAAACCGTTTCGCAGCATACTCCGGGCGCCCGGCCGACGCAGACCGCAATAGGGACAGGCCGGTTCATCGGCACTGATGAATTTTCGGCAACGGGGACATAGAATACCGCCTGTGCCCATTGAACTTCAAACTCCCTTCAGAATTGGAGAAATCGCATCATAACCGGAATGGCCGCAAAGGTACCCAACGATGTCGTCAGATTGACAAATGCGATGAGGATCAATATCCGCGTGATTTTGTTGCGGAAAAACCCACGAAGACTGGTAATGTCTTCCGTTAGATTCAGAAAATCCTTAACCTGGGGTTTGCGGATTGCCGCTTCGGTGAGACCGGCAACCCAGCCCGTTGCAATGAGCGGATGCAAAGTTGCCACCGGTGCCGAAACGGCCGATGCGAGGATCGTCAACGGATGGGACAGCATGATCAACGCCCCCAAGGCGGCGCAACTTGCTGTGATCACCGACCAAGACAGGATCATGTTGATACTCGACTGGCTACCCGAGAAGTAAAAACCGGCCAGAAACAAACAGATGACCACGAACGAAAAAATCCAGCCGACGGCCCGGCCGAAAAGACCCTGTGCGGGAATCCGATTCAACAGATCCAGATCGATCTCCTGCCCCATGTTCATGCATATGCCCGGCACATGACCCGCACCGACCACGGCGACAATTTTCTTTCCCCCCGCTTCGCCGATCATGCGCGCCAGGAACTGATCCCTTTCATCGATCAGGGTGGTCTTTAACGCGGGTAATTTCTCTCCCAGAGATTTTAAAGCAATTTCGAGTACGTCCTGTTCCTTCAGTTTTTCGATATCCTCTTCCGTAATGTCATCGGCAACAAATAAGGACAGGATCATCTCCGGGAGTACCCTCAGTTTGCTCCAGAAACCCATTTTGCGCCAAGCGCGCAGGAGGGTCACGCGGATCGACCGATCCGCAAGCACCAGACGCACTCCTGTTTCTTCCGCAAGACGCACCGCGCGGCGCATTTCCTCACCCGGCTGGATTTGAAACTTCTGAGCCATTTTGCGCTGAAACGAAACCATAAGCAACTGGGCCAAAAGCAGAGAGGTCCGTTTGTCCCGGATGACTTTCATGATGTCCATATCATGCCAGCGGTCCTGCTGACGAATCGCCTCCAGACGGTCCTGGCACAACTCCACACAAATTGTGTCGGGGTGTTCTTCGCGGATCGTCTGTTCGACCAGCTCGGCACTTTCACGGGAAACATGGGCTGTTCCCACCAGGATAATCTCCTTATCCCGATAGGAAATTCTTGAAATATTTTTATCGTTCAAGTTAATTCCTTTTGAAGTGCTTTTCGGCTTCTCCATAAAATGGAAGTGATGTATATGAATGCGACTAAATCCGGGATGGAAACCGAAAGCCCCTTATATGCAGCGGATAGTTATCAAGATTCAACGGGTTTGTAAAGAGAAATGCCGGGGCCCCAAGCTCGGAGGAAAGGCACCCCCGGCAGGAAAGCGATTTGGATCATGTCCGTAAAAGCGGGAGATGTTGTAGAACTGACCATGGAGCAGGTAGCCTTCGGCGGCGAGGGAATCGGCCGCTGTGGCAATATGGTTGTGTTCGTACCCTACACCGTTGATGGGGATATAGCCCGCATCGAAATCTTGGAATGCCGGAAACGGTATGCGCGAGGCCGTTTGCAGGAAATCCTCCAGCCGTCACCCCACCGTACCCCACCCTACTGTGAGGATTACATCCGGTGTGGTGGATGCTGTTATCAGCATATCGCGTATACCCACCAACTTCTGCTTAAAGAAACACAGGTCCGGGACGCATTTAAACGGATCGGGAGAATTCCGTCACCGCCCATCCGACCGGTCATTGCCTCTCCCGAACCTTATCACTATCGTTTGAAAGCCGATTTTCACCTCAGACTTCAGAAAGGCAAAGCGCCCGCACTGGGTCTCATGTCCGGAGCCAGCAACCGGATTGTCGAAATCGAACAATGTAAAATTGTTGAGGAAAGCATTAATCAGCTTTTCCAGGATTTGCGAAAAAAACTCTTGCACGGATCATGGATTCCCCGCAGGGACCGGCTCACCCTCTGGTCGACCGACAACAAAGGTCACTCAGGGGGAGTCAATACGGAACAATTAAGGGCGACATGGATCACTCGAACCATAAAAAACAGAACGCTGACGGTTCACCGCGATGGGTTTTTCCAAGCAAATCAGTATCTTATTGATACCATGATCGATCGGGTCATCTCAGCCGCCGACCTTTCCGGTTCCGAAACGGTTGTTGACGGCTTTTGCGGTTGCGGGCTGTTCGGTCTCTTCCTTGCCCCCTTGACTAAAGCGGTACACGGTATTGAAGGGAATGCCCGGGCCGTTCAAGCCGCCAGAGGAAATGCGGAAAATAACGGCCTTCAGAACCTGTTCTTCCATAAAGGAGATGTCGCCGAGGTCGTAAGGCGTGTTTTTTTTAATCCTCCGGTGCAGGTGGATGTGCTGATTTTGGACCCGCCCCGGGTCGGCTGCGGGAAGGAACTTCTGGAAAATATTCTGCGACTGGGCCCGAAAAGAATCGTCTATGTTTCCTGCAATCCTGCCACTCAGGCCCGGGACATCCAATCCCTCATCGCCGGCGGCTATCATCTGAAATACATCCAGCCTTTGGACATGTTCCCCCAAACGGCCCATATCGAACTCGTCGCCCTTCTTCACTGTTAGCTTTTCGCCATTATTCTTGACAGCCTCAGGAAGATATAATAGAAGTCACAAGCGCGCCTTTTCCTCTATCACATTGGGTAAAAGACGCCCGCATTCGCAGCAAATGCCGCGTCACCAACCAAAAGGAGATCCTCCATGCTGGAACAACTGGGAAAATATGATTGGGTAGAGGCCCGTACCGACCATTACGGCACGTATTATTATGATCAAAATTTCATGATCCTTGACCAGAAAAGGGTCAGCGTCTCGATCAAAACCGTATTTACAGAGGTGGGGAAAAAAGAACGACTCAATTTCATGGATATATCACCCCTGGAGTTAACCCGTCTGGCGGATGCGCTCAACTACGAAATCAACATCTTTGTTCTGGAGTGCGACCAACACATGTTCACCCATCCCGAATTCGCGGGATACGATAAAGACGGCAACATCCTTTATCACATGTCGAACAACTTCTATCCCATCGAACGGGGCAGTATCCTCGAAGACATTTTAAAAAAAGTCGAAGAAGGACGAAATAAATCCCAAAAAACGAGGCAGAGTCTGAACTGAATTGACCGGACACATCTCCATCATCGGTTCTGAGACTCGTGCACAGGGAAAAGATAAGAGGAAAGGAGTCTCTTTTTGAATTATCTCATCATTTACGGCCACTACAATCCGAACAGCTTCAACCATGCCCTGCTGGACATCCTGACAGCTACCTTGGGTGTGAAACATAAAATCGAGGTGCGTGATCTCCATGCCCTCCATTTCAATCCGATATTGACCGGCGCAGATGTGGAAGCTCTGGAAAAAGGAACCCCGCCGTCGGACATCCGGGACGAACAGAATTTGATCTGCTGGGCTGATGCGCTTATCTTCATCTATCCGGTATGGTGGTCAAGCATGCCCGCCATTGTAAAAGGTTATATTGATCGTGTCCTTTCTTTCGGCTTTGCCTATACCGTCGATGAAAACGGACCGCGGGGCCTGCTGACGGGCAAAAAAGTTTACATCTTCAACACAACGGGCGCCGATGAGGAAACCAACAGCGAATATGGGGTGTTCCAGAGTATGCAGAACCTGACCGATATGGGCATATTCCAGTTTTGTGGAATGGAGATAGCGGGCCATAATTATTTCACCGCCGTCCCCTACGTAACGGATGACGAACGACAGGTGATGCTTGCGAAGTTTCGAAGCGCTGTCGAACGGTTGGCCAAGGCTTAACCGCTTCACAGCCTGTTGCGAAACGGCGCCTTAAAAAGTCCCGGTAAGAAGGGACGGTGTTCATCCGCGTTTCTTTTTCCGTAAACGATGAAGAAATCGCGACGCGACAACCAACAGGACCGAGCATGCATGACTGAAGAAGCGACGCAAAAAAAGACCGGCATCAGCCATCTGCCCCTGCGTCGGTTCGTTCAGAAATACCTTAAATTCATTCTCCTGCTCAACTGTCTCATTATTCTGGCCGTGTTCTGGGGCTTTCATATGTACGTGGACACCCTGTTCCGGGAACAGCTTGTCCGCCAGGGACGTTCTTTTTTCCATGCCATTGTGATGACCCGCCTCTGGATGGCAAACCACGGCGGCGTTTATGTGCGAATGACCCCCGGTGTCAAGGTTAGCCCTTTTCTGGAGAAAATACCGGGTAAAAAAACACGGATCCAGGATGAAACGGGGCAACTTTATGTACTCAAGAATCCGGCGCTGGCGACACGAGAAATTTCCGAACTGGCCGATAGAAGGGGTATTCTCAAATTTCATATCACCAGTCTCAAACCGCTGAATCCAAACAACCGACCCGATGCATTTGAGGAAAAGTCCCTCCGGGCTTTTCAGAACGGTATTCCGGAAAACCATATTTTTGAAGAAACCCGGGGCAAGGTCCTGTTTCGTTACATGGCCCCACTGGTCACAGAGGCTTCCTGCCTGAAATGCCACGGTACACAGGGTTATCAGAAAGGTGATGTCCGCGGCGGCATCAGCGTTTCCATCTCAACTTCGGAAATGGTGGCCAAGACGAACACCAGCCGGCTGATACTCACGGCTCTTGTTGTGGGGGTGATTGTTCTGACCGGGTTTGTCATCTACGTCACCGCCCGCTTTTTTATCCGGGAACTCGGCCGGGCGGAAGACAGGCTGGTGACAATGGCCACCCAGGATCCCCTGACGGGTCTTTTTAACCGCCGGGAGGCCTTTTCCCGAATCGACATCGAAAGGATTCGTTGCCTGCGGAGTTCTTCCCCTCTATCGATCATCATGTGCGACATCGACCATTTCAAGCGAATCAACGACACCTATGGCCATGTAACCGGCGACTTTGTACTGCAAGCCCTGGCGGACATCTTGCGGCAATCGGTCCGAAGTTACGATATCGTGTGTCGTTACGGTGGAGAAGAATTTCTTATTGCGGCCCCGGAGACAACGGCGGTTCAGGCAATGGAACTGTCCGAAAGAATACGGACGGCCGTGGAACAAAACGATATCAAAACCGCAAGCGGCAGTATCATTCGGATCAAAGTCAGCCTGGGCGCATCTCAGATGCATGGCTCCGAAAAGATTGAAGAAACCATTTCCCGGGCTGATCATGCGCTTTATGAAGCCAAGAACAGGGGCCGCAATCGTGTTCATGTCCTCTGACGGGCCACGGTCCGCCACCGCCGGTTCCGTTCCAGTTTTATCCGTTAAATACCGAGCATTCCTGTGTACTTACAAACGGACACTCCCTTTCCAAAGGAAATAATTTTTCACCGCAAAAAAAATCTCTTTGACACGGATTTTTCCAGACGGTATAGTGAACCCGCATTATTGCTAACCGCTCGCGTTCACATTCGCTTGGAAACGTAAACTAACCATCTCTGACGGGTTGTGCTGAAAAAGTTTTTGACAGTCTGAGCAAAGTTCCTTTTAGCATCTGATTTATACATAGTTGCATTCAAAACATTACCTGTCGATCCCACTCAGATCATGCAGTGGCGCCAACACTGCAGAGTCACGGCAAGGTCGACACTGTAGCGGACTTGAATGCAACCGGTATGAATACAACATCTCATGGGGGTAATTGCGCATGAAAAGTCCGAAGGAACACCCGTGTCAACAGGTACCAATTTTACCGGATCCGTACACCATCGTTGAAAAGGAGCTTCTCGCTAAACGCACCATCTGCAAAATGGTCATCGAAGCGCCGCTGATCGCCCGGAAGGCCTTGGCCGGCCAGTTTATCATGATCAGAGTCAACGAAACAGGTGAGCGGATACCGATGACCATCACGGAGAAAGATCCGGTCAAGGGCACGATCACGATTTACTACCAGGTCGTGGGCAAAACAACGGCTTTGATGAGAAACCTAAAGGTCGGCGAACACTTAAGAGATGTGGTTGGCCCGCTGGGTCAGCCCGATGAAATTGAAAAGATCGGCAAGATAGTCATGGTGGGGGGGGGTACGGGAACAGCTGTCCTCTATCACATCACCCAAGCCTATCGCGCCTTGGATAATTATCTGGTCGGGATTGTCGGCGCCCGGGACAAAGACCTGATTATCCTGGATAAGGAGATGGCTGAGCTATGCGACGAACTGATTCTTACCACGGACGACGGCAGTCGCGGTCAAAAAGGAATTGTCACCGAAGCCCTGATGAATTACCTGAAAACATCCCACGATGTGAAACTGGTTTGGGCGATCGGGCCTCTGGCCATGATGAAGGCGGTCTGTAACATTACACGGCTTTTCCAGATTAAGACCATGGTCAGCCTGAACCCCATTATGGTGGACGGCACCGGCATGTGCGGTTGCTGCCGGGTGACGGTCGCTGGGCAAACCCGCTTTGCCTGCGTGGACGGACCGAGCTTTAACGGCCACCTCGTTGATTTCGATGAGCTTCTGAAAAGAAAAGGTATGTACCTGAATCAGGAACGGGAATCCCTCCTGTTCTCCGTCAGATAAGATTACATAACCTCACTCATATTCTATAAGGGGATTTATATCATGGAGCAAAAAGGCCAGCCTGAAAAAATAAACAGACAAAAAATGCCCGAACAGAACGTTTCATCTCGAATCCGAAACTTCAGCGAAGTCCCTCTGGGTTACGATCCGCAAACAGCCCAGAGAGAGGCAACCCGTTGCATCCAGTGCAAGAACCCGAAGTGTGTGGAAGGATGCCCCGTGGGGATTGATATTCCAGCTTTTATCAAGTTGATCAAGGAAGGCAAGTTTCTGGAAGCGATCTATAAAATCAAGGAAAAAAACGCCCTGCCCGCCGTCTGCGGTCGCGTGTGTCCGCAGGAAGATCAATGCGAAAAAATGTGTCTCCTCGGGGTAAAGGGCGAACCTGTCGGCATCGGCAACCTGGAACGCTTCGCTGCCGACTACGAGTACACCCAGCCCCTCACCGAAGCAAAAATACCCGTAAAATCCACAGGGAAAAAGGTCGCCGTCGTCGGCGCCGGCCCGTCGGGTCTGACCGTAGCCGCCGATCTGGCCCTTTTAGGGCATGAAGTCACCATCTTTGAAGCACTCCATGAAGCGGGCGGCGTTCTCATCTATGGCATTCCCGAGTTTCGTCTCCCCAAAGCCATCGTAAAACGCGAAGTGGAGTATCTCAAATCCCTGGGTGTGAAAATCTTTACAGACATGATCATCGGAAAAATCTTCACAGTCGATGAACTCTTTGAGCGCGGCTTTGAAGCGGTTTATCTCGGTGTCGGTGCGGGTCTTCCCGTTTTCATGGGAATCCCCGGCGAAAACCTCAACGGGATTCTCTCCGCCAACGAATTCCTCACCCGGGTCAATCTGATGAAAGGCTACGAATTTCCCGATGCGGATACCCCGGTCTATGTGGGCAGCCAGGTTGCCGTCATCGGCGGCGGCAATGTCGCCATGGACTGCGCCCGCACATCGCAGCGACTCGGCGCCAAACAGGTAACCGTTCTATACCGCCGGTCACGACGGGAGATGCCGGCCCGTCTGGACGAGGTCATCCGGGCCGAAGAAGAAGGCATCATCTTCCATTACCTGACGAATCCCATCCGCTACCTGGCAAATGACCAGAACTGGGTGAAGGGTATCGAGTGCATCCGCATGGAACTGACCGAACCCGACGACTCCGGTCGGAGAAACGTCGTCCCCATAGCCGGGTCGGAACAAATCCTCGATTTCGATACGGTTTTAGTTGCGGTCGGCGCCGGAGCAAACCCGGTCCTGTCCGCCGCCACACCGGATTTAAAACTGAATTCCAAAGGTTATTATATCGCCGATCCCGTAACCGGTCTCACATCGAAACCGAGGGTTTATGCGGGCGGTGATATCGTCACCGGTTCCGCAACAGTCATCTCGGCAATGGGTGCAGGACGGTGTTCCGCCCAGGCAATCCACAAGATGCTCATGGGAATCAAAGACGTGCCTGCAGAAGAATAGAACAGGATAGGAGGTTAACGAATGGGAAAACGGCTTGATGCGGCACCGGCCAAAAAGACGGTACCGAAGAATCATGTAACACCAGGAAGCGCACAGCGCAGTAAAACGGACGAGCAAATAATCAAGACGGGAATTTTTCTCCCCTGTTTCTGTCCTCTCTGCTCACATACTCTGATCGAAGACGACCAGGTTGTCCTAGACGTCAGGCGTCCGTCCGGTCAGCGGGGCAAGATACGCCTCAGCCCATATCTGAAAGTCTACGAGAGTTCCAGTACGATTTACATTCCCGACGGGGAGGAAGTGGAGGACATTTTCTGTCCCCACTGCCGTCAATCCTTAAAGGACCCGTCCAGGCAGTGTGATGAATGCGGTTCCGCTGTGGCGCGGTTTACCATTCGTCCTTTTTACAAGAACATCGATTTCTTCATCTGTTTGAAGAAAAACTGCCACTGGCACGGCATCGGCCCGGAAGCCAAGCAGGAAATGGAACTGGAAATCAGCGGGTTCAAGAATCCCAAGAATCAACTCGAATTGATCCGGACCGGGACAAGGCTTCAGTTTTTCTGTCCGAACTGCGGCGCCAAACTCGTGCAGGGAGAAGACCTGACGGTGGTCGTCGAAGACCGGGAAGGCCGCGTAGCCTCGCTGAAACTGAGCCCATACCTGAATGTCTTCACCAGCGAATGTTCTCTGGTCATCCCCGATGAGGAAGACGTGGTGGACATGCTGTGCCCGGAATGCGGTGAAAGCTTCTGGCAAAGCGACAAGTATTGCGGCCTGTGCGGTTCAAAAGCGGCAAAACTGGACGTCAAGGTGAGCTCTTTCGAGGCGGATTTCTACATCTGCATGCGCAAGCAGTGCAACTGGCATGGTTTGAACGAGAAAGACTGTCGAAAAATCATTTTAGATGATAGTCTTGAGTGGTAAGCCGGGCTGGTAAAAAATAAAATAAACATATAGGGAGTTGAATAAGCTATGACGACAAAAGAATTTCAGGAAGAGCGAAAAAAACTGCTGCAGATCATGGACAAACACGCCCCAACCTTCAAGTATGAAATGACGAAGAAGCATTTGTCCGAGGATCAGATCGAGTTGATTTATCCCCTCATCGTCAACTTTATAGAAAAGGTATACAAGGAACTCCAGACGGCACCAAAAAAGAAGGTTTAATCACCATCATGGTAAAATTTTTACCGACAACCCCTTTCTGTCTGTTCAAATCAGACGGAAAGGGGTTTTTTTATTTCAACTATCTAACAAGTAGGCAAGCTGAAACTAAACGCAAGTTTGGAATGTTAGCCTCTTAAAACCCCGTTCATCAGTTGCAGGAAGCTGACCGCCTTAATTTCAGATGACGGGGGAAACAGGACAAATTCCTTTTAAATAAATGTCTCCTTTTTCCATATACTACGGTCATTTTTTCATTGACTTGTGCACTTGCCTTCCATATATTCCACCACGCAGGAAGAAAAATTTGCCATTTTACGAGGAAGGTTATGGAAGTTCACGTCAAGGAACTGATTGAAAAAATCTGGAACGATGGTGTCAAAGCCGCCGAGAGCAAAGCCGCCGACATAATCAGCGAAGCCGAGTCCAAAGCGGAAGCGATTCTTGCGAACGCGAGAAAGGAAGCCGTCCAGATTACCGCCAAGGCCGGAGAAGAAGCATTAAAGTCGGAACAGGCGGGCAGGGAGGCTCTCAAACAGGCCGGCCGGGATCTCATCTTGAATCTCCAGTCAAAAATTACCGATCTTTTCAATATTATTGTGGAGCAGGAAATCACTTCAGCCATGGATGACAAGATCCTTGGTGAAATTATCTTCAGACTTCTCAGTGCCTGGACGGGAAATATTTCAAATATTCAAACGGTGCTATCCGAAAAGGACTATCAAGATTTGGAAATGTATCTCAGGGAAAAGCTCGCCGAACAGATCAACAAAGGGCTCGAAATACAGCCTTCCGCAAGTCTTGCGTCCGGGTTTCTCATCGCAGTAAAGGACGGCTCCGCGTACCACAATTTTTCGGCCGAAGGCATTGCCGCGGTCCTGTCCGAATCGCTCAGCCCCAAGATTTCGGCACTGCTCAATGAGGGACTGAAAGGCAAGTCGGAGGCGTAACATTTGTTGAATCATTATTATTACACGATTTCCTCTCTTCCCATGCTGGCCTATGATACGGAAAGGTTCTTGTCGGAAGAGGAGTTTCTTGACTGCTGTGAATCGACCGTCTCACCCCGGGATTATCGGCTGTTAAAGAACACCTCTCTCCTTCCAGCCGACACCGAAGACTCTTCACATCCGGTACTGGAAAGATGGAACAGTTGGGAGCGAAGCCTGCGCAATGACCTCGTGAAAATAAGGGCCGGCCGCAAAGGCGTGGACGGCGATAAGTATATCGCCGCAGGCGCCATCGAAACAGGTCTTCAAAACATCGCGCGCGATGCCTGCACCGCCGTAACGCCGCTTGAAGCTGAAATCATTCTGGACAGGGCGCGGTGGGAATATCTTGAAAGCCTGGAAGCAGGCCATTATTTCGACCTCGGAAAACTGATCATTTATTATCTGCAGCTTCAGTTACTGCAGAGGCGCTCGCTTCTGATCAAGGAGAAAGGAATGACGGCCTTTGACGAAATTTATGCGGCCATAACCGGCAAGGCCGTCTTGAAATGAACGGAGCCTGCCGATTTCACAGCGTTTGAGTCACAGGGGTAATTATGGCGGAAATACAGAATACGGGAAACGTCGTCGGCGTAAACGGCAACATGGTGACCATCGAGTTCGCGGGCAAAGTCCTGATGAACGAAGTGGGCTACGTCAAGCTTCATACTCCGCAGGGAATTAAACGCCTCAAAGCGGAGGTCATCAGGGTAAGAGGCAACAAGGCCGACCTCCAGGTATTTGAAATGACCCGAGGCATTGGAGTCGGCGATACCGTCGAACTCACAGGCAATCTGCTTGCCGTGACACTGGGTCCGGGGCTTTTAGGCCAAGTTTTTGACGGACTCCAGAACCCCCTCCCGCAACTGGCGGAAGCGTGCGGATTTTTTCTGGACCGGGGCGTCTATCTGGATCCGCTTCCAGAGAAGGAATGGAAATTCACACCCGTGGCGAAAACCGGAGACACCGTCGTCAGGGGTGATACACTCGGAGTTGTGCCGGAAGGAATTTTCACCCATCGGATTATGATACCCTTTGATATGTACGATACGTACAAGGTGAAATCGGTAGCCCCCCAAGGGAAATACCCGGTAACCGCAAAGATCGCCGAAATAGAAGACGCAAAGGGGAATGTGCATCCCCTGACCATGAAATTCCAGTGGCCGGTCAAAAGAGCGATCGACGCTTATGCGGAACGTCTGAAGCCCGTTGATCCCATGGTAACCAAGGTGAGACTCATCGATACCTTTATTCCTGTTGCCAAGGGCGGAACCTACTGTATCCCCGGACCTTTCGGTGCTGGGAAAACGGTTCTTCAGCAGATTACCAGCCGCAACGCGGAGGTAGATATCGTCATCATCGCCGCCTGCGGCGAAAGAGCGGGAGAAGTTGTCGAAACCCTTCGTGATTTCCCGGAACTGGCGGATCCCAGAACCGGCAACTCCCTCATGGAACGGACCATCATTATCTGCAACACCAGTTCCATGCCGGTTGCAGCTCGTGAGGCCTCCGTGTATACCGCCCTGACCCTTGCCGAATACTATCGGCAGATGGGCCTGCATGTTCTGCTCCTCGCAGACTCAACTTCCCGCTGGGCGCAGGCGATGCGGGAAATGTCGGGCAGACTGGAAGAAATTCCCGGTGAAGAGGCTTTCCCCGCCTACCTGGAGTCGGTCATCGCTTCTTTTTATGAAAGAGCGGGTCTGGTCAAGCTCAAAGACGGGGGCACCGGTTCCGTCACCATCGGCGGCACGGTCAGTCCCGCCGGAGGAAATTTCGAGGAGCCGGTCACGCAGGCGACGCTCAAAGTAGTCGGCGCTTTCCATGGTCTTTCCCGGGAAAGGTCCGATGCCCGGAAATATCCCGCCATTGACCCGCTGGAAAGCTGGAGCAAATACAAGGGGTCCGTTAACCCGGGAAAAACCGACTATGCCTGGGATATTCTTTTCCGGGGAAATGATG
Source organism: uncultured Syntrophales bacterium (assembly GCA_964408155.1). Classification (GTDB taxonomy): domain Bacteria; phylum Desulfobacterota; class Syntrophia; order Syntrophales; family JAAYKM01; genus JAAYKM01. The sequence goes on along the minus strand of CAYOYJ010000023.1, from coordinate 5,379 downwards.
TGGCGCAGATGATGAAAGTCGTTGGAGAAGAGGGAACCAGCATCGAAGACTACATTGTTTATCTGAAGAGCGATTTTCTTGATGCCGTCTATCTGCAGCAGAACTCTTTTGATCCGGTCGACAATGCTGTTCCCGTCGAACGCCAGGAACACATCTTTAACGTCATATTCAGAATGCTTGCAGCAACACTGGATTTCCAGATTAAAGATGAAGCCCGGCAATACTTCAACCGGATGAGACAGCTCTTTTTGGATTATAACGGTACCGGCTGGAACTCGGACGAATTCGCGGAAAAAGAAAGCGAAATTCTAACGTTACTTTCCTCCAAACAGAAAGGCATTGATGAAAACGCGGCGGCGCTGCTGGAAACGATAAGCTGAGGAGCGGGGAAAATGCACAAAGTTTACAGTAAAATCGAATCGATCTCGGGGAATGTCATCACCGTCTCCGCCGACGGGATTAAATATGAAGATCTGGCCGAGGTGACTTCCGGACACGGCAAATCTCTGGCCCAGGTGATCAAGCTGAATAACGACAAGGTCTCGCTGCAGGTTTTCGCCGGTTCCAGAGGCGTTTCAACGGGAGATGAAGTCCGGTTTCTGGGACATCCCATGAAAGTCGCTTTTTCCGAAAATCTGCTCGGCAGAATATTTAACGGCGGCGGCCGGCCCCGGGATAAAGGTCCGACATTGATGGAAAACCTGATCGAAATCGCCGGTCCCTCCGTAAACCCGGCCAAGAGAGTCATTCCACGGAATATGGTCAGAACCGGCATCCCCATGATCGATTTGTTCAATTCGCTCGTCGAGTCGCAGAAGCTTCCCATTTTTTCCTCCTCCGGAGAACCCTACAACGCACTCCTGGCCCGCATTGCCATGCAGGCTGAAGTGGACATGATTATCCTCGGCGGCATGGGACTCAAGTATGACGATTACCTTTTTTTCAAGGACACCCTTGAAGAGGGCGGCGCGTTAAGCCGGGCTATTTTCTTTGTTCACACGGCAGCGGACCCGATCGTGGAGTGTCTCCTGGTCCCGGACATTTCCCTGGCCGTGGCGGAACAGTTTGCTCTTCAGGGGAAGAAGGTGCTGGTCCTGCTCACCGATATGACCAATTTCGCCGATGCCATGAAGGAAATCGCCATTACCATGGAGCAGGTCCCCTCGAACCGGGGATATCCCGGTGACCTTTACAGCCAGTTGGCCTCCCGTTACGAAAAGGCTGTGGACTTCGAAGAGGCGGGTTCGATCACCATTTTAGCTGTGACCACCATGCCGGGCGACGATGTGACCCATCCGGTTCCCGACAATACCGGTTACATCACCGAAGGACAGTTCTATCTGAAAAACGGCCGGATTGAACCGTTCGGGTCTCTCTCCCGCCTCAAGCAGCAGGTTAATAACGACACACGGGACGACCACCGGGCGCTGATGGACGGCATGATCAAGCTTTATGCCGCTTACAAGGAGTCCGTGGAAAAGAAATCGATGGGGTTCAGAATGTCGGGCTGGGATAACAAGCTCCTCAAGTATGGCGTCATTTTCGAAAAACAGCTCATGGACCTTTCTGTGAACATCCCCCTGGAGAAGGCGCTCGACAAGGGATGGGAGATTCTGGCCGAGTGTTTCAGGCCGGAGGAGACGGGCATGAGAACCGAGCTTTTGAAGAAGTTCTGGCCGGCAACACAAGAAAATTAACGGGAACCATGGCCAAGATCAAGCTGACTAAAAACGAGCTGAAAAAACAGAAAGACGGCTTGAAGCGATTTAACCGATACCTGCCGACCCTCATGCTGAAAAAACAGCAGCTTCAGCTTGTCATCAGACAGGTGGAAAGCCTGCTGAAAAACAAGAAAGAAGAGCGGGACTTGTTTCAGCGGGAAATTTTATCCTGGGTCGGTGTTTTCGGTGAAAAAGTTTGTTTTGAAGAGCTCGTTAAAATCAGGTCTCTGATGATCGAAGACGGGAACATCGCGGGCGTGGATATCCCCGTGTTCAAGGGAATCGAGCTCGAACTGCCCGAATATGACCTTTTTACCAAACCACTCTGGGTTGATGCAGCCGTAGAAAAGGTTTCTCAACTGCTCACCTTGGACGAAGAGGTAAAAATACTGGAAAAACAGGTTACCCTTTTGGATGCGGAACTGCACGTGACCTCCCAGCGAGTTAATCTTTTTGAAAAGATTAAGATTCCTGAAGCGAGAAATCATATCAGGATCATCCAGATCAATCTCGGCGATCAACAGACCGCCGCCGTCGTGCGTGGGAAGATGGCCAAGAATAAACTGGTTAAGGAATTATAGTCATGATTGTACCCATGAAAAAAATATATCTCGTTGTTCTGGATGCCTTCCGGGAAACGGCGCTGCACAAACTAAGGAACATGGGTGTGATTCACATCGATATGGAAGGGGAACGCTCCAGCGAAGCCGTTAATTCTCTCATCGAAAAGAAGTCCCTGATCGAACGGTCGCTGTTAACCCTGACGCAACTTAATAACAAGCCGGACGCCGACACGCCTGTGCCCTACACCTTCGCTGAAGCCGAAGCATTGGCTGGAAGAATCAGCGCCATCCAGGAACAACTTAAGCATCTTGAGGATGAAACGGAAAAACTCGAGAAAGACCACCTGGCTCTCGCCCCCTGGGGAGATTTTGATCCGGAACGAATCCAGGCGCTTAAAGAAAAGGGTCTGTTCCTGACGCTCTTCCAGCTCACACGAAACCAGATGGCTGCGCTTCCCCAAGACGTCCAATACCTGAAGGTCAATACGATCAAGAATACGAGCTACATTATCGTGGCGGATTTTGACGGCTGTGCCTCCGGTCGTGTCCCGGCGGAGCCGTTTGTAGTGCCGCCGAACGGCATGTCTCAGCTTGCAGCAGAGTTGAAAAAAAACGGCGCTCGCATCACCGAACTGGCCCAAGAGCTCGAAATGTTGGCTCCGAAAACAAACCTCCTGCTGCGGGGTCTTGAAGAACTGGAGGTTCTCCTGCAGTTCGAATCGGTTAATGCGTCAATGGGTGTCTCCGACAGATTTGCCTATATTTCGGGCTATGTCACCGGCGACGGGCTTGAAAATATCAAGAAAACCGCTGCGGCCATGCAGTGGGCGCTCCTTATCAGGGACCCGGGAGAACACGAAACGCCGCCGACGCTGGTTCGAAGTCCAAACTGGGTTGAGATAATCAGGCCGCTCTTTCGCTTCCTTGATACCACACCGGGGTACCGGGAATTCGATATCAGTATGCTGTTCCTCTGTTTTTTTACCGTCTTTGCGGCCATGATTATCGGCGATGCCGGATATGGCTTGATTTTCCTGACCCTGACGCTCTTCATGCGCACGAAGTTGAAAAAGGCACCGACGCAGGTCTTTGTTCTGCTTTCTGTTTTGAGTGTTTCCACCACCCTGTGGGGTGTAATAACCGGCACTTGGTTCGGCTCAAAAACCCTTGCGGAAATCCCCCTGTTCAAAGCATTGATCATACCGGAGATCGCCAGTTTCGGCCCGATGGATTCCACGGCATTGATACAGCAGATCTGCTTTGTCATCGGCATGGTCCATCTCACAATCGGGATTCTGATCAGCTTTGTGAGAAAATTGCCTTCCCTGGCAGCGATTGCCGAACTCGGCTGGCTTTCGATTCTCTACTGCATGTATTTCGTCGCACGATTCTTTGTGTTGGGGGTGCCGCTTAACCCCGCGGCGATACCGCTCTTTACAGGGGGCTTCGCTGTTGTCTTGCTTTTTTCGGAACAGAACGGTAAGAACGTGATCAAGGGTATCCTGCATGGGATCGCCTGGTCGCCCATGAAATTTCTCAACAGCGTCAGCATGTTTGCAGATCTCGTCTCCTACATCAGGTTATTTGCGGTCGGCCTGGCGACCGCCGCTGTCGCCCAAAGCTTTAACACCATGGTCTCCCATTTCGAAGGCATCGGAGGAATGATCATCGCCGCTGTCATTCTCTTTCTCGCCCACACTTTTAATATGGCCATGGCTCTTCTGGCGACCATAGTCCATGGAGTCCGGCTTAATATGCTGGAGTTTGGCGGTAAGATCGGCATGGAATGGAGTGGTTATGCCTACAATCCCTTCGGGAAAAAAGATTCTTAACCCTGAATTGCCGGTAAGAAAAAGCTTCTTGCAATTCCGATTAAGAAAAACTATCAAGGCTTTTCTTAAAAGCCGAACAAAAGAGGAGTGCGCTTATGATTATTGGACAGATGGGAATTGGAGCGGCGTTTGCCCTGGCGGCAGCGGGTTCGGCAATCGGTATCGGCATTGCCGGTATGGCGACGATCGGGGCATGGAAAAAATGTTATGCTCAAAACAAACCCGCACCTTTCATTCTCCTGGCTTTTGTCGGCGCACCTTTTACACAGACCATCTACGGCATGATTCTTATGAATCAGCTTCTGGGCGCGACAGCTAAAGTTGACCCTGGCCTTATTTTGGGAGCAGGCCTCTTCGGCGGCTTTGGCATCGGCATGTCGGCCTGGTTTCAGGGGGCAGCCGGGGCGGCGGCGGCGGATGCGCTCACCAGTACGGGGAGAGGCTTCAGCAACTACCTCATCATACTGGGTCTGATAGAATCCGTCGCGCTTTTCATTATGGTTTTCCTCATGGGAGTACTTAAATAACTCACTGTATCCATTACATGATTACAACACGGTAAGTATGAGCCGAAAGGGGGAACTCATGCCAAACAATCTTACTGTTTTTAAGTCTTTGTTGCTTATCGAGTTGGACAACCTGGTCGAAGCGATCAACCAGCTCATCGCCGCCTGTAACGAGAAATATCAAAAACGTGCGGTCAGCCACAAGGTGCTACTTGAAAACTCGGCTTTTTTTCAAAAGGAAATCCTGGGGATCAATAGATTCCACCAATGCGTAAATAATTATAACGTAAGAGAAATGCTTGATGAAGAAGACATGGCCCGTGTGTTAAAAGAACGCTTTGCCGCCTGGGTCAAAGCCCATGATATGCCGCCGGCCTTGATCCCCCTGGTAAATGTAAAAATCGACAAGGTCCTTCGTTACGTCAAACAGGAAAAAGAAACAGGAACAGAATCCGATACTTGATATTCATGTCTCTGCCTCATGGTTTTTATCGGGAATGAAAACGCAAATACCAATCCTGCCGACTTGGTTTTCATCACAAAACATTAAAGTGACAGGCGGCACGGGAGACCCCCTGCCATCTGAATAGCTTACCCAAGCAGTCGTTCCTTTCTCCCGGATTTCTACTTTTCTCAAATGTCATGAGTAATGATCTGGCTCCGTTTCCCCCTATCCCATTTTGCTTGGTTCCTGGACTCTTATCAACCGAATCTTTTCACCTTTTATCGAAACGCTTCGTCGAACCGGTTTAATTTT
>CAYOYJ010000022.1:0-21800 GCA_964408155.1 uncultured Syntrophales bacterium | reverse complement strand
AATATGTTCACCAAGGCTTCTGCTTTGATTTTCCTTGAATGCGATCAGGGGAGGAGCGATACATTGGTTTGCACCCCCCCTCCCTCCGAACCGGACTGGCGGATTTACCGCATCCGGCTCTCCAGCCGGTGGTTTTACCCCAATGAGGACTGGAGTATCATCCCATGGGCTTCCACAAGACTAAACTGCCCATGTTCCCGAAAGAATTGATTTGGCCGGCGGAAATGATCCCTTTTGCCACTGATTCCCTTAGCCCCTTTGCGTTTCCGCAAAATGCTGCGCAAACGGGTTCTGATCCAGCCGTCAAGGACCGGAAACGTCCACTTATGGCTATGTTTGAAGTATTCAAACCATCCCTTAAGCATTCCTTTGTCGAAACCGGTAAAAAAACCATTGACTATATTAGACAATATTCAATAATGAATTGAAAATCCGTTCAACATATATTTTATCTAACCTGAATATCAAAGAAAACGCACCGACCGTGGAAAAATACCCATCATTTGATTTTACGCGTGTTACCCTGCAACTTCTCTGGATTACGGTTCTGATTGCAGCAACGTTTTGGATCATGCGTCCGTTTCTCCCGTCGGTAATCTGGGCAGGCATGATCGTTGTTGCAACCTGGCCGCTTATGATGAAACTGGAAACATGGCTCTGGGGCAAGAGGGCTCCGGCGGTAACCGTAATGACCGTGGCCATGCTCTTCCTTTTTATCGTACCCTTTTCGCTGGCTATTGTTGCCATTATTGAAAACGCGGACCAAATAACCGCATGGGTCAATCCATTGACGACAAAGACCTTGCCTGCCCTACACAGTTGGTTGAACGGTATACCTGTCGTCGGTCCAAAGCTCGCGGCCGCCTGGCAGAACTCAGTTGCCGGGCCGGAAGGTCTTTCGGTACGGCTGGCTCCTTATGCCGGAAAGATATTGACCTGGTTTTTATCTCAAGCCGGAAGCGTTGGCATGATCGCTCTTCAATTTCTCTTCACAGTCATCATTGCGGCCGTCTTTTATGCAAAAGGCGAGGTCGTTTCAGTGACCGTGATCCGTTTTGCCCGGAGACTGGGCGGAAATTCAGGAGAGGAGGTTGTTTTGCTGGCAGCCCGGACTGTCCGGGGTGTTGCTCTGGGCGTGGTTGGCACGGCGCTGATCCAATCGCTTTTGGCGGGCATCGGTGTGGCCGTCTGCGGCGTACCCGCGGCGACCATATTAACGGCGCTCATGTTCATGCTCTGTATTGCCCAGCTCGGCCCAAGTCTGGTCCTTATTCCCGCAGTAATCTGGCTTTATTACAGCGGTCAAACGACATGGGGAACAGCGCTTCTGATATGGTCAATATTTGTCAGCACCCTTGATAATCTCGTGCGTCCGCTCCTTATTCGGATAGGCGCCGATTTGCCCTTTTTTTTGATTTTTGCCGGAGTTATCGGCGGTCTCATCGGCTTTGGTATCGTCGGACTATTCATCGGCCCTGTCGTATTGTCCGTCACATACAGGTTGGTTGCCGTTTGGATAGACCACAAAGAAGATACTTCAGAGCATGATCATTCGCAAAGGAATGAAGTTCTATAAGGACAATCCGGAATCTGAAACCTGTTACGACCACCTCACAGCAATGCATATCAAAACAGAGGCGATCAATGGTTCGAGCGTCCCCGTTTCCGCATGCAACACCCGGTGTTCCGCATCGCTCAAGGTAAGGGTATAGGGAGTCCCGACCAGAAGAGCGACCTTCTCCAGGAAATACCGAGGAGATTTATTGATCTGATCCGCTGCGGTGCTTTTTAAGGTAAGGAGCAACCGACGCCATTGTCGACTGGATGTAACGGTTATCGGAGTTTCAAACACGATTTGCCCGTCCTTTCGCTCGGGGGAAAAATGGCCAAGAGACCTGCTCGAAGACATTTGCCGACTCCGGTTGAAAAAACGGCAAACGGACAGAACCACCATCAGGCCCATTACGACCATAACCGCCATGATTCCTGTGGTTTCCCCTCTGCCCATTCCGCTTTATTTGAGAAACGCCATTATCCGCCGGTTCACCTCGTCGGCACGGACCGCGAAAAAATCATGACCGGAGCCGGGCATCATTTCCGCCCGAACCTGTGGGGCCGACGTCTTAAGGCGCGCGATAGCCCGCTGCGGATCGAAAATCACCTCCCGGTCGCCGACCAGAAACAGAGTGGCTGCAGGCAATCGCCCAAGCTGCTCATCAGATAGAGGACGCGGCGGTACCATACGTCGAGGCTTGAAACTCCACATGCCCAGATAGGCGTCATCGGCCATCTGGGCGATCATGGTTCGGGCTGAGGCATCCCTGTTTTCGGTCGTCGCCGTCCAGTCCAAAAATCTTTTCATGAAGAACCGCACCGGCAAAAGGCACAGGATGCCCCGCCAGATGAATCCCCAGGAAACCGGCGCCGCCGTCCCGGCCGGGGCCAGGAGCACCAGCCTGCGGACACGATCAGGAAAGCGCAGCGCGTAGTGCGCCGCGATCCAGCCGCCGTAGGAAAGACCTATGAGATTTGCTTGTCTGCCAAACCCCAAACCGGTGCAGAGTTCATCAAACCACACCGTAAAGTCATCGACTCCCTTAATGGGATGGCTCTCAACACTAAGCCCCACATCGTGAATGTTATCCACCACAAAAATTTGGAATTCCCGGGATAAATCGGCCACATTCGCCGCAAAGAGAAGTCCGGGAGAGCCGATCCCCGGCAGCATGACGACAGGAGAGGCATCAGACGGCCCGCTCACTCGCACGAAGGTTTTTCCATACGACGTATCCACCATGCGTTCCTCCGACGGCACCGGCCAGGCCGCCGCACGTTCGCAATACCGTTTAAGGTAGCGCTGCTTCGCTTTCTCAGATCGAAACGGGTGGTGGGGTTTCAGAATCAAGGCGTTTCTCCGGGCAAACTATAAACAAGGGCAAAAGATACATCCGTACCGGATAATGAATCGTTCGTCAGAAACTATCTCTGCAACATGCGGAATTTATTTACGTCCAACTCAAAATGCAAGCAGAATAACAGGGCACGACGGAGCATAAGACTTCACTTCGAGAAACGGAGGGTACGGGACTCCCAATCGTCTCAGCTCCCGCAGAAGGATGCGGAAAACCGTCTTCGCTTCATACGCATAACGCACTGTTTTCGCACTAAGACCTGCCGGTGTCGTCTTTTGCTTCCGCTTCCCGGAATTCATCTGCGGACAGTTCGCTGTCCCAGGCATGGTCGTTCAAGGCAGGATTGACCTCCCGATCCGCACTCAGCAACTGTTCCTGCAGTTGAATCTGTTCCCGGGCATTGTAGATGTAGGTATCTTCATCATGGCGGTGTGGAGCCAGTCTCCACAGGGCCTCTTCATCATAACGGATGAAGTTCTGGCCGGCACGGGTGGCGCTGAAACGGCGGAAACCAAGTTTGACGAGGACATCAACTCCCAGGCGCACGGATGTATCCAGGGATTCACGGTAAATATATCGGATATCCTTGTCTATCAGTTCGTAAGCCTCCAGGCGACCTTCGGCACGGCCCATGATAGTCAGATGCGGAAATTGCTTCCGGGCCTTGTCGATCAGGTCAAGGTTGAGATCCGGCGAACCGATGGCGGCGACCAGGATTCCCGCTTCTTCGGCGCCGGCCGCCTTGAGGATATCCAGACGCGTGGCATCGCCGTAGTACACCTTGAATCCCATTTTTCTCAGTAGATCCACCCGATCCGAATCGTTGTCCAGGATGGTGCATTCGATTCCGTTTGCCCTCAGAAACCGTCCGACCGTACTCCCGAAATCACCGAAACCGGCAATAATAACAGGGCGGAGGACATCGACAACATCCTCCGCCTTCGCCTCCACCCGGCGGGTACCGAAACGGGGCGCGATCAGACGCTCATTGACCAGCAGCAGGATGGGCGTCAGGGTCATGCTGAGGGCCGTAACCCCCATCATCAAGTCCGTCCATTCACTGGAAAGAATGCGGAGTTGATAAATAAAGGCGAAAAGAACGAAGGCGAATTCTCCCACCTGGGAGAGCCCCAGGCCGAACAGTAGATTCTGATCGAAGGACAGGCGGATCAATCGGCCCGTGATAAACAGAACAATCGCCTTCAGGAGAACGACACCCGCCACCAGAACCATGACCAGCAGAGGCCTGTCGACAATCAGATTGAAATTGATGGCGGCGCCGACGGAAATGAAAAACAGACCGAGCAGAATTCCCTTGAAAGGTTCGATATCGCTTTCCAGTTCATGCCGATATTCGCTGTTCGCCAAAACGACACCGGCCAGAAAGGTGCCGAGGGCGGGACTGAGACCTACAAGGCTCACTATATAGGCCGCGGCCATCACAATGAACAGGGCGGAAGCGGTAAACAGTTCCCTCAGGTGAACCCGGGCAATGAACCTCAGAAAAGGAACAAGCAGAAAACGCCCCCCAAGAACGATCAGGGTTACGTCGAACAAGAGCGCGAGCGTTTGAGCCCAGCCCGGCAGCGTTTCAAAAAAAGCGGCGGTTGCGCCGGCGGGTGCTTCGATCACATGCAGCGAAAGCAAAGGCAGAAAAGCCAGAATCGGAATGACGGAAATGTCCTGAAAAAGCAGGACCGAGAAGGAACTTTTCCCCGATTCGGTTTGCACCAGGCCCTTTTCCCGCAGGGTCTGCAAAACGATGGCCGTGGACGACATGGACAGCGCCAGGCCCGTGGCCAGGGCGGCCTGCCATTTAAAACCGGCGGCAAGAAACACTGCCAGGAAAATCAGACTCGTCAGAATCATCTGCAGGGATCCCGTTCCGAGGATCTGATGACGCAACCGCCAGAAATGGACGGGCTCCAGTTCCAAGCCTATCAGGAAAAGCATCATGACCACGCCGAACTCTGCGAAATGCATGATTTCTTTCCCCTCGCCCCCGACAAAACCCAGCCCGAAGGGACCGACCATGATCCCCCCGATCAGGTACCCCAGCACCGACCCCATACCAAGTCTCTTGGCGATCGGGACAAAGACGACTGCCGCAGCCAGATAAATCAGCGCATCCAGGAGAAAGGAGTGATTCACGGCTGCCTTCCCTCCCGTTTCTGCTGCATCCAGTCGTTCAGCAAGGGAAAACATCGCATGGCATCCATATCAAATTCCCCTCTGACCAGAAGATTCATCAGGTTGCGGTAATCTTCGGCATGATGTGCCAGATTCTCATGCGTCAACAGATAGGTCCCCTGAACGGCAAAAGGAGGCAAATAAGTCATCCGGCAAAGACAGGCCGACTGCCGGAAAGGGAGCAAGAATTCCTTTAAGCTAAAACGGCAGGCGCCATCCGCGGCATAAACAGCCCGGCTACCGCCCGTTGTCAGACTGTTAAAAACTATTTTATCCCGGAGAAACTCTCCACCCTCGCCGTGAGCCCAGCCGTACTCCAGCACCAAATCAATCCATTGTTTCAAAAGCGCCGGGGCGCCGTACATGTAAAACGGGTGCTGCCAGACGATGATGTCATGCATCGACAGGATTTCCTGTTCCCTTTTCACATGGATGTTGAAGTCGGGGTACTCTTCATACAAATCGTGGAGGGTTACCTTCGACATCGTCCCAACCTGTTCCAGCAGGGCGCGGTTGACCCGGGATTTCTCGAAGCGCGGATGGGAAAAAAGGATAAGGATTCTATTCATGGAAATCGTTTTATTACAAAAATACGGCAATAGGCAGTATTTTACGGCACCAATGTACCTTTCACCCATTCCAAGTTGACCTGGGCGGTCAGGTAATCCCGGCGAGCTTTGGCCAGGTTCGCTTTGGCGGAGTTTAAATTAAACTGAGCATCGTCTACGTCCAGTTTAATCTTTACGCCGTACTCATAACCCTTTTCCGCCATTTCCAGGAGACGGTTCGCCTGAGTCACCGTACTGGAAAGGGCCTTAAGGATTTCAGCGGCTTCCCGAACGGCGTTGATGGCGTCCCTGACCTGCAGAGCAATTGCATCCTGCAGTTTCGATTCGTCGATCTTCAGGGACGCCACTTCACTCTTCGCCTGCCGTACCTGCCCCCGGGCGCGGAGCCCATCGAAAAAAGGAAATGTAATGTAAATGCCGGCGGTCCATAGCTTTCCATCCGAGTCGGCTTTATCCTGTTCCCAATCCTTGTAACCGTAGTCGGCCCGGAGATCCAACCGGGGCTTGTCGTTTGCATTGACGATCGTAACCACCTCTTCGGCCATTTTCTTGCGGTTGCGAATTTCGGAAAGCTCGGGCCGTTTCGCCCGGGCAACCTGCAGCGCCGCTTCATATTCCGGATAAGGAACGTCCCGTGCGTCCAAAACACCCGAAACATCAATCTGCCCCTCATCCATGCCCAGCAGAAAGCGAAGTTGATCCAGGGTCGTCCGGATCAGATTATCCGTTCGGATCACTTCGGGCTTTGCGTTTTCGACGGCCACCTCCCAGGAGAGCACATCGTAATCCGTCGCCACACCGGCCTGGAGTTTGCGGGTCATCTCCTGGAGGTGCCGGTCCTTCTGGTCAAGATTCTGGAGGGCGATCCGGTTGAGTTCCTTGGCCAGAAGCACGTTATAAAACGCCGCCGTCACATCCCGCAGGGTCGCCTCCCGAATAATGCGCAACTGGTCTTCGGCGTTGGCCATGCCGACCTTCGCCGCCCGGATGGCCGCTCCTACCTGGCCCCAGGTAAAAAGGGCCTGGCTCAGACTGACTTCGGCGGCGTGGATACGCGTTTCGACCGGGATAATGCCGCCCATCAGTCCACCCTGGCTCTCGTCGCGTGACTTGGTTGACCCAAGGTGGGCCGTCAACTGAGGCAGGGCCGCCGCGCGCTCCGTCACATAGCGCCCTTCAACGTAACGGCGATACTCCAGGGCCTTCTGGATGTCCTTGTTCTGCTCCATGGCGATGGTCCGCACATCGTCAAGGGTCAGGGTGCGGACCGAGGGCTCCGCGCCGGATACCTGAAGGACGGAAAAGGTAAAAATCAAAAGGAGTACCCCTGTCAAGAGACCGATTGCCGGGGGTTTTACAGCAAACCTATTTACCGCCTGACTCATGGGCAATTTCCTTTCCTTGCCATTTCTTTTTGATCCAGTTTCCGAGGTCGTCGAACAGGGTATAGACGACAGGTATCACCAATAAAGTGAGGATAGTCGAGGTTAAAAGGCCACCGATCACGGCCCGACCCATGGGTGCCCGGATTTCCGCTCCTTTGCCGATCCCCAGAGCCACCGGCAACATACCGAAGATCATGGCCAGGGTGGTCATCATGATCGGACGCAACCGGATCCGGCCTGCCGCGATGAGGGCTTCCCGGCGGTCCATCCCCTGACGGACCATGTCCTTGGCAAAACTGATCAACAGAATAGCGTTTTTCGAAACAAGTCCCATGAGCATGATCAATCCGATCAGGGACATGATGTTGATCGTGTCGCCGGTCAGGTGGAGCATGCCGGCCATGCCGAAGACGGCAAGAGGCAGAGATACCATGATGGCAATCGGGTCGATGAAAGACTCAAACAGGGCGGCCAGGACCAGATAGACGAAAATAATCGCCATCAGGAGCGCTTCCGCCATGTATCCGAACGCCTCCCCCATCTCCTCCGCCTCACCGGCAAAAATGACCCGATAGCCGGGAAGCATCTCGATTTTCGCCGCCGCTTCCTTGATTTTTTCGACGGCCGTGCCAAGAGCCAGGCGGTCCAGGTTGGCCGACAGCACCACCTGGCGAACGAGGTCCCGGCGATCGATCTCCGAAGGGGTTGTGCTGAGCTTATGCTCGACCACACTGTTCAGGGGAACCAGGATTTTCTCTCCGTTGTGCTGAAAAACAGCCAGACGGATATTTTCGACCTGATTCAGAACCTGACGCTGGTCCTCGGACATGCGAAGCCGCACGTCAACGGCGTCGCCTTCCTCGTCTTCGTAGGTGGAGACGGCCTTGCCGCCGACCAGAACACCCACCGTCCGGGCAATGTCGCCGGTTGTCACCCCGGCGTTGACCGCCCGCTCCCGATCCACAACCATCTTGTATTCCGGAATATCCAGCTCCAACGGCACTTCGATATCCACAACACCGGGGATACCGTACATCGCGTCTTTTAACCGGACAGCGTATTTCTTGAGGAGCTTGACATCCTCGCCGCGGATACTGACCATGAGGGGCTTCTCCCCTGTCGGACGGCCGATTTCGACAATGGCGGGGATGATGCCGGGGATGTCCTGCAGCCGCTTTCGCACGACCTGCTGAATTTCCTGCTGGGAACGGTCACGTTCCCCCTTGTCCGAGAGCTTCGCATAAACCTTGGCGTCCCGAACGGTCCCTGCATCACCGGCGCCGATACTGGCATAGGTGTGCTTGATTTCGGGAAAGGTATTCAGCATCGCCAGCACTGCCCTCACCCGATTCTCGGTTTCCGCGATGGATGCATCCGGTGCGGTCTGGAAGTTAATCTGAAATTCCGCAAGGTCCTGATCCGGCAGGAACGATTTTTCCAGACTGCCGAAGGCGGCAATCCCCGCGAAAAAGGCGGCGGCTACAACACCCAGCACCAGGCGCCGGTGATCCAGGGACCAGGCGATCAAATACCGGTAACGATCGGCCATGTGATCGAACCAGCGGTTGAATGCGTCAAGCGTTCGGGAGAGGATATTTCTCTTTCCCTGACGGGAAATATCGGGATCGAACCAGCGGGACGAGAGCATCGGGTCCAGGGTAAAGGAGACGAACAGCGATACGAGGACCGCAAAGGCCACCGTGATGCCGAAACTTGAGAAAAAACGGCCGACAATCCCCTTCATAAAGGCAACGGGGACAAAAACCGACATGACCACCAGGGCAGTCGTGATGACGGCAAGGCCTATCTCGTTTGTCCCCTCCCGGGCCGCTGTGAAATGACTCTGACCCCGTTCCAGATGGCGGACAATATTTTCCCGGACGACGATGGCGTCGTCGATCAAAAGCCCGATGGAAAGCGACAGGGCCATGAGAGTCATGACATTCAAGGACATGCCCATAAAGTTCATGACGATGAAGGATGAAATGACCGAAATCGGCAGGGTCAAACCGGTAATGACCGTGGATCGCCAGGAGTTGAGAAAGCAGAAGACAATCAGGATGGTCAGGAGGCCTCCGACAATCATCGTCGTCGTCACGTCATGAACCGAATCACGGATCTCGACGGAGCCGTCCCGGACCATTTCAATCTCCACATCGGGCGGCAAATCCTGCCTCAGGCGTTCGATTTCCTTCCGGACACTTTCCACAACTTCCACCGTATTGGCGCCGGTCTGTTTCATCACTTCCAAAGCGACGGCAGGGGTGCCGTTGACCAGGGCGAGGGTTCGCTGCTCTTCGATGCCGTCCCGCAAATCCGAAACATCGGAGACATAAATAGGACGGCCCTGACGCTGGCTGATCACCATGGTCCGAAATTGCTCCACCCAATCGGGTTTTCCGGAGACGCGCAGGGGAACTTCTTCCAGGCCGCGGCGCAAACGCCCCAGGGGTGTGTTCACGTTTTCCGACTGGAAACCGCCGATAATTTCGTTGACACCCATGCCGAGCGCTTCAACCCGCGCAGGATCAAGCAGCACATTGACTTCCCGTTTCAGGGACCCCACCAGATCAACTTTTCCCACACCATTTAAACTTTCAATCCGTTTTTTGACTCGCTTTTCGACCAGGGTGGTCAATTCACGAGGGGACATAACACCGGAACGGATGGCCAGACTGACGATCGGCATGGCGGAAAAATCAAGTTTCTGGATGATGGGTTCTTCGATGTCTTCCGGCAAATCCCCACGAACGGCGTTGATCTTGGCTCGCGCCTCCTGGGAGGCTTCGTTGATCTTGATTTCCAGTCGGAACTCGACGATGACCGTCGAAACCCCTTCCCGGGAAACGGACGTTACGTGCTTCACCCCGGAAATCGGATTAACTGCCTCCTCGATCCGCTTGGAGACTTCCCTTTCCACGGTTTCAGGCGAAGCACCCGGGTATTCCGTCACGATGGAGATAACCGGCATCTCGACGTTGGGAAACATGTCGATGGGTAAGCGTTTATAGGAGAAAAGACCCAGTGTCAGCAGGACCAGCATCATGACGGCGGCAAAAACCGGCCGCCTGATGGACACATCGGAGATCAGCATTGCGCCCTCTCCTAACTTCTCTGAATGATTTTAACGCGGTCGCCCTGGCGGACGTTGAATCCCCCCCGGGTAATCACGGTTTCTCCCGCCTGCAGGCCGGAGATGATTTCCACCAGTTCGTCGACGGCAGCGCCGGTCTGAACGGACGACAGGCGAGCAGTCTCTTTCTCTACAACGAGGATCTTGCCGGTACTCTTGAGGCGATCCCAGTTAACCAGGGCCGATCGGGGCACCTGCAGGACTCCTCGGCGGGTCCCGGAAATGATCTGACCCTTCACAAAAAGACCGCCTTTAAGCACCTGATCCTTATTGGGAATTTCAATGCGCACCTGAATGGTCCGATCTGCGTCGTTCACGACCGGGTTGATGAAGGCCACCTCGCCTGAAAACATTTTCCCGGGGAATGCATCCGTAGTAAATGTGACGGGCATGCCGACCTTAATCCGCTCCAGAGAGCGGCTGGCAACGGTGACCGTGAGATCGAGAATCCGGTTGTCGACAATTCTGAACAGCGGCTTTTGGGCACCCATTTCACCAACCAGATCGCCTACGTTGACATCCCGGTAGGCGACCACCCCGTCTATGGGGGCTACGATCACCAGTTTCGACAGACGCGTTCCCGCATGGCGGACGCCTTTTTCCGCCGCGTTGGCCTGGGCTTTCGCCGAGGCAATGACCGCTTCAGCGGCTTCCTTGGCGGTTAAGGCATCATCCAGATTTTGCTGTGTCATGAGACCCGCTTCCTTGAGATTCAGCGCCCTGCGATATTCGCGATCCGCCCTCCGGCCGGAAGCCTCGGCTTGCAGGAGATTGGCCCGGGCCGCCGCCCGATCCGCTTCCGCTTTCTGCAGAACCACATCCTCTTCCCGGGCATCCAGTCTGGCCAGAATCGCTCCCTTGCGCACCGGAACCCATTCGGTCACCAGAATTTCCCGAACAATCCCTGTCATTTCAGATTTCACATCGGTTTGAAATTTGGGTGAAAGTGATCCCACCACATCAATTACTTCCATCAGATCGGCGGGTGTAACTTTCAGGACCTCCACCGCAATCAGAGGCCGGGTCGGATCATTTTTGCCGCTGCGATCATCGGAACCCTGAGCTGAACAGCCATAAACGCCCCCAGCCAAGGTGAGAATCAGAAAAAAGCCCCACCACTTCTTCAAAGCCATTTTGTCTTCCTCCATCGATAGGCATTGAACAGTCCCGATCCGTCAGGGATCACTGTGCAATGAAATCCTGATAGCCCTTTGCTTCTCGACATCCTCCCATGTTCTTCATCACATATAAACTATCAATCCTTTTCTGTGATGTTTTATCCGGATAAAAAACATATCTTCAGTCTTTTTCCACCCCCCCTGCAGCAGCAAATCCGCGAAGAATCATCGTCACCATTCGTCCGAGACTGTCTCTTCCGCCCCCTAACTCCGGACGAAAAATCATCATATCGATCGAAATGGACAACGCTCCAACCAGAATCCATCGCATCATTTCTGAATCATTCTGGACAAATTCCCCACAGTCAATTCCCTGTTTGACCAAATCTAAAACAGCCTCATCAAAGCAATTCTGAATATCCACCAGGTTCACTGCCGGTAATGCTCGACAGATCCCGTATTGAACCGCATACATCAGTCTGATGATCTGTATATCTTCCCGGATCAACTCAATGGTTCCGGTAAAAAGTTGCAGAATTTTTTCGGAAACCGGATTATCCATCGTTCTGATTTCTTCGATCAGACCGTTCAACCGTTCCAAACCATCCCGAATAATCTCATGATAGATCCCTTCCTTATTTTTAAAATAATAGTACAGAACCGGTTTGCTGACGCCGACCGCCGTGACGATTTCCCTGACACTGGTGGCCGCATAACCTTTTCGGCTGAACAATTCCGCTGCAGCGTGCATCAAACGATCCCGCGTAGGCAGGTCCTGATCTCTTTGACAACATGTCGCCTCTGCACATCCTTCCATTCGCAATCCCTCGCTTATTATACCTACCGGTAGGTAGGTTGATAATCAAAGTCCATCGGCTTGTCAATACATTTCTCCCTCCGGCAGACATTGTTTCAATCAAGATCAGATTGTTTCATTTAATGCACCGACTGCGCTGACTTTTTCTTCAGAACCCGCCTGAGTCACCTTTCATATTGACAGGACTTGGTTTTTGTTTTTATGATTTTCTCTAAAAACCGATGGAGCTTCTCATGAAAAAACAGCCCCCGGCAAATCCGATTCCCGCCATGCAAAATACCACAGAAGAGGATATGACCGATCTGTACATGCACTTCTTTGAAATGGCGGTGCTTTACCCCGAAGGCGAACGAACGGAAGACCTGCTGAAAAAGCAGAAAATCCGCCTGCAGGAACAATCGGAACTCATTGATCTCGCTGAGGATATCATTATGGTTCTCGATATGGACTTCCGTATCAATTTCTGGAACCATGGAGCGGAAAAGAAGTACGGTTGGCCCCGCAATCAGGTCATCGGACAAATCACCCATGACCTCCTGCAAACCCAATTTTCCAAGCCCATCGAAGAAATCTATGCGGAATTAACCGAAAGAGGATTTTGGTCGGGCGAGCTGGTCCAGCAGACGCGCAACATGACACCCATCGTCGTGGAAAGCCGCTGGTCGCTGCGTAAAGATTTGGAAGGAAATCCCACCGCAATCCTGCAGATCAACAACGACATCACTAAAAGAAAACAGGCCGAGGAACTGCTTCAGAAAACCCTGGAAGATCTCGAAAATCGAGTCCGTGAAAGAACAGCCGAACTCACCAGCCTGAACGTCGAACTGGCCCAGGAAGTTGAAGAGCGTCGGCGCATGGAAGAGGTCCTCAAGAAAAGGGAAAAGGAATTGGAAGTCAAATCACGCAATCTTGAAGAATTGAATACAGCCCTGACGGTGCTTTTGAAAAAACGCGAAGAAGATAAAAACCACTTGGAAGAACAAGTTTTAACCAATGTGAAAGAAATGGTCATCCCGTACCTTGAAAAACTGAAAAATACCCATCTCAGTTCCGCCCAGAGCGCTTATCTTTCCATCGTGGACAGCCATTTAAATGACATCATCTCGCCGTTTCTCGTCAAGATGTCCACCAAATATCGGCGCTTCACGCCCAAGGAGATCCAGGTCGCCACCTTGGTCAAGGACGGCAAAACCACCAAGGAAATCGCCTCCATTATGAACGTCTGCTCCGGTGCCGTAGAACTGCATCGTAATCATATCCGCACGAAGCTGGGCTTAACGAATAAAAAAATGAACCTCCGATCCTATTTGCTTTCGCTTCCTTGATATAAAAAAACAAGAAACATGCAATTTAGGGTTCTGTCAGCTTTGATGAAAAGTAATCTTCTCAATGTTGTACCCGGACTCCTATCTTGGCTTAAGCCTGCGCGGCGCCGATAAGATCATAACGGGTCCGGCCATGGAACACAGGTTGCATCCAAGGACAGCCCGGTTTCCTTTATTCAAGGAGTAGGCATGGCTGGTGTTGTCTCAGCCGGGAAATACTTCAGAAATCGTCGGCGCCCGCAGAAAAACCCTTACCCGAGAGACTGAGTCGTAATGAACCGATAGAGTGCTCTAAAAAATGACGACACAGTCTCCGGACCGGAATGTGTCATGCTGGAAAAGGAGCTGATTCAAATGTAATTTTGCATCGCACCTTCTTGTCCGATGTGACCGCTGCTGATCGGTTTCGCCCTCCTCAACGTTTGGTGACCGTATAACCGGCCGCCGAGGCTCTTCAGGAAATGGCTACTTTTGATCAAGAACCTCTCGCACCCGGGCGGACAAATCCGTAACCGTGAAGGGCTTTTGCAGGAAGGAACGGACGCCTCTTTCCATGATTTCCATGGCTTCTCCGTTGATGCTGTATCCGCTGGATAAAATAACCCGCACAGCCGGATTCATGTTGTGCAATCGGTTATAGACTTCACCGCCCCCCATGCCGGGCATGATCATGTCCAGAATAACCAAATCAATCCTCTTTTGATGCGACCGGTATATTTTGACGGCTTCTTCACCGTTGCGGGCAATCAGAACCTCATAACCCAACTCTTCCAGGATTTCCTGAGTCACCTCGACAATGATATCTTCATCATCCACAAGGAGAATCGTCTCCCGTCCCGTTTTGATTTCCTGGGATAAGGGTGATTTTATCGGACCGTCCTTATCGGAAGCAGGAAGGTAAATATTGAAGGTTGAGCCATGGCCGGGTTCGCTGTAAACATTGATGAGTCCGCCGTGACCCTTGATGATCCCGTAGGTGGACGCAAGCCCCAAGCCGGTTCCGCGCCGCATCTCCTTCGTGGTGAAAAAAGGTTCAAAGATGCGCTGACGCGTTTTTCCATCCATACCAAAGCCCGTGTCGGTCACGGACAGCTTAGCATAGGGACCGATCTCAATCTGGTAAGGCTTGACATAGGTTTCATCAAGAACAACATTGCCGGTTTCCAGATAAAGGGTACCCCCTCCCGGCATGGCCTGCCAGGCATTGACAAAGAGATTGAGCAGAGCCTGCTCGACCTGTCCCTGGTCCACCTCGACCGCCCAGAGACCTTCATGATACTTTTCCTGGATGCGTATTTCTTTCTTCGTCCGACCGAACATGGACGCCGTCCGCCGAACCAGTTCGTTTAAGTCCGTCGTCTTCACTTCATAACGGCCCCTCCGGGCAAAACCGAGGAGCTGTTTCGTCAAATCGGCGCCGTTTAAGACCTGCTGTTCAATGGCCTTGAGGCGCTGGTAACACGGTTCCTTCGGTTCGGCGTTCAAAAGCATCAGGGACGTATAGCCCTGAATGCCCATAAGCAAATTATTGAAATCATGGGCAATCCCACCAGCCAAGGTACCGATGGCTTCCATTTTTAGAGCCTGCTGAATCTGAATTTCGAGTTTTTTCTTCTCCTCTTCTTCCCGTTTGCGCTCACTGATGTCACGGACAACGGCAATGATACAATCCTGCTTTCTCAGAGACGTTCGTTTAAGACTGACCTCCAGCCAAACGTGTTCGCCATCCTTTTTCCTGCCCTGCCAGGCAAAAACCTGAGGCCCCTCCGCTGCAGCTTTGCGAATATAATTCAATGCATTATCGGCTGTGTAGGGCGGCTCTTCCATACTGAAATCACCGAGGGTGAGCCCGCGAATTTCCGCCTTGGAACGATACCCGAAGATTTCCAATCCCTTGAGATTCACATCCAGAATTTCACCGCTTTTCAGATCCTGTACAAAAATACCGTCGTGGACCGCTTCGAAAATCGTCCGGTAGTTGTTTTCGGACTCCCGGATAATTTCCTCCATCTCCTTGCGATCCGTTATATCCCGCCCCTCGGCCAGCAGCATTTTCACACGGCCTCGGGCATCTCGGATCGGTTTCAAGGAATAATCGAGATGATGAATCATACCGACATGGTCGCGGCAGGTGGTTTCAAAAGCGGAGATTTCACCTTTTACCCCCCGCTGGATGGATTCTCGGATGGCCTGCTGTTCCTTCTGACTGTGACTCCACCATGGATTCTCCCAGAAGAAGTTCCCAATGAGACGTGCAGGCGTGACCCCGACAAAGGCGGCGGAGGCATCATTCAATTCCACCTGCCTTCCCTTCAGATCAATCAACCCCAGCAGATTGACCGCCTGTGTAAAGATGGCCCTGAACTTCTCTTCCCGATCTCTCAGCGCTTCTTCCGCGCTTCGGCGCTTCGTCACATCGGTGACAATCTCAACCGCACCAAGCAGGGTTTTCCTTTCGCTGAACACCGGGTAAGCCCGGATCCGCCAGCGACGTCCATAGGAGGAAAAATCGGCCAATTCCTGGGATTTCCCTGTCTGCAGAGCCTTTTGAGCCAGGCAGGTTGTGCAGGGTTCATTTCTATGGTGTAACGCCTGATAACAGTACTGACCGAAAGGCGATCCGGCGGTCAGATTGAAGGCTTCATGGACGGCGTTGTTGGACCAGTTAATCTTCAAATCCCGGTCAACATAAATCACCAACTCCGACATGGTGTCCAAGATAAGGGCTTTTTCTTCCTCTGAACGTCTTAAGCGTTCGGCATCGATCCGCCCCTTTTCGATTTCCGCCTCCAGCCTGGCGTTGGACCCGCAGAGTTCCGCCGTACGTTCCCGTACCTGTATATCGAGGTTTTCATTGATTCGGTTAAGCTGACTTTCCGTCGTCAGTCGCGTCGTCACATCCTGATAAGTGGCAACGATCATTTTTTCCCGGAGATCAGCCCCGATGCGGGATACGCTGATATGGCAGACAATGTCCTTCCCGCTGTGGTGACGACAGGGAAACTGAGCCGCAAAAGTTCTTCGCTCTGCAAGAACGGGGTAAAAACGCTCTCCGATCTCTTCATATTCCTCATCGGAGCGGTAGAGGATGCGGGTACTCTGACCGATCAGCTCCTGGCCTGTCCATCCGAATACGGCTTCCACGGCATGATTGGCAAAAACGATGACCCGCTCCCGAATGCCCAGAACCGCATCGGGAACGGCATCCAAGATCGAGCACAGAAGCGCCTCCGGAGCCGGTGAGCTGTTACCAGTCGTTTCTTTTCTTTCGTCCTTGTCTCTGTCCATATTCAGATAAATTCAACCGGAATGGATTGCTTTTTTAACCGTCACAGGCACCTGATCCCAAGTGTTGCACACCATAGACGAAACGGAACAACAAAACTTGAAATTAACCAATCTTCCGTAAACAGAAGAGTCGTATCCGGCCGTGCAAATCGTTAAAAAACGGCCAAGTTTCGCTGAAAAGAAAGATCTCCTTTATCTCGCCTTTTTGCCTCCAGAGGTTTTACTTTTCAATAGATCACCCAGGGAGCCCAAGGATGTCGCCGGTTTTTCCATATACTGCCGATAATCTTCTCCCTCACTGGGACCGATGCTTTCTTCCTTTTCGGCACGCACCGGCACCAGAGACACGCGCTTCTGATCCCGGTCGATATTCTCCACCCGGACATTCAGCGCCTCACCAACAGCAACCACTTCGCCCGGATGATTGATCCGCTTCCCCTTCCCCAGTTTTGAAATGTGAACCAGACCGTCAATGCCGGGGACCAGATTGACAAAGGCGCCGAAATTCGTCAGGCGTACAATACGCCCGGTATGCACGGAACCCTCGAAAACAATTTGATCCACCGTATCCCACGGATCCGGCAGGCACTGCTTCAGACTCAAGCCGATCTGATTTTTATCCCAGTCAAGCTTGAGGATTTTAACCTCCACCTCCTGACCGACAACCAGGACATCATGAATATTATCCACCCGGGACCAGCCGAGTTCCGACATGGGAATCAAACCCTGGATACCGTCCAGATCAACGAACGCTCCGAAATTAACCAATGAAACAACTTTTCCCTTCAGAATCATGCCTTCTTTCAGGTTTTCCTTGAGCTGTTCCCGGCGTTGCCGCTGTTCCTCTTCCAGTATCGCCCGGCTGGATAGAACCAGTTTCCGTCCCTTTTCGCCGTATTCTACGATCCGAAAAGTCATTTTTTTACCGATATACCCCTGGGGATCGTCCGCTTTCTGCAAACCCATCTGGGAATAGGGACAGAATCCCCTCGTATTCCCTACCACTTTTATCTCGTAACCGCCCTTGATCTCTTTTTCCACAAAACCTTCAACAGGAATGCCATTCTGATAAGCTTCCTCCAGAAACGACTGCCCCGCCTCGCCGCCGCCGACTTTCGTAGTCAAGAGTTTTTCGTTGTGCTTTGAAGAAAGAAAATAGGCGGAAATGCGTTCCCCCTCCTTAACCGTCAGATTTCCCTCTTCATCCTGCAGTTCGCGCCGATCCAAATAGCCTTCGCTTTTCCCGCCCAGGGCAAGAAAGATCCATTCGGGTGTAATCTTGACAATCACCGCATCCACTTTCTGGCCCGGACGCAGGTAATCCCGTCCGACGCCCGATTCTTCCAGTAGCTGGGCAAAACTTTTTTCTTCGTTCTGATCGTTCAACCTGTCCGTTTCAACTGTCATTTCTTATCTCACAATTCAGTTATTTTATGCATATTGGATCATTTTTTCTTGCGTCATCGACTTATAGTCACTATAAATCTTCTTCCTTTTCCCTCAGCACACGGGAAAAACAAAATACCAACAGGGCGATAATGAGTGTCCAGGATATGGCCATGAAAAGCCAACCAAATAACGTCATTTGTCAGCGCCTCCCTTGAACGTTTTTTTATGCCATATCCTGACAAGCACCGCCAATGCAACAAACAAAGCCATCAGGCCGATTCTGGTACCGAACACATAGGGTGCATCCTCATCCTTGACATTCTCCATCATGATCGTCGATAAACCCTGCTGCACGATCCATGTGCCGAGAATAATCAGGAGCAACACCGGTGTCACGTATTTGATGATCCATTTGTAGATTTTTGGGATGTTCAGCTGCGCTCCATGGTGAATTTCCTTCCAGGCCCGGTCAATTCCAAAAGCCCAGGAAAAAAGGATAGCCTCAATCGTGCCGAACAGGACCAGGCAGAAGGTTCCCCCCCAAAAATCGAGTTCGTCGACCACACCGTGTCCCAAAAAGAAAATCGCCGGCTGGCAGAGGACAAAGGCAATCGCCCCCATGATAGCCGCCGCTTTCTTGCGGTCGACCTGAAAATCATCCCGGACGAAAGCCACGGCCGGTTCGATGAGAGATATGGACGAGGTCAAACCCGCAAGAAACAAAAGGAAAAACCACAAAAAGGAGAACAGCGCTCCCAGAGATATTTTCGAAAAAATAAAAGGCATGGACACAAACCCCAGATTGAAGGCGCCGCTCGAAGCGACCTCCTTCATGTCCGCGGGACCGAAAAAGGCAAAAGCCAGGGGAATGACGATGCTTCCACCCAGAATGACTTCGGCAAATTCGTTGGTCGAAGCGGCCGTTAATCCCGAAAGGGCGATGTCGTCCCCTCGTTTGAGATAGCTGGCATAAGTCAGGATCACCCCGATGCCTACGCTTAATGTAAAAAAGACCTGACCGGCGGCAGCCAGCCAGGTCTTTGCATTCAACAGGGCTGAAAAGTCCGGATTCCACAGGTAGCCAAAGCCATTCAAGATATTCCAATCGGGTTTGTCCGGGTATGGCGGGTCGAGGGTTACAACCCGAATTACAAGAATCACAGCGGCCAGAAAAAGCATGGGCATGGCGATTTTGCATAGGCTCTCAATACCTCTCCGGACACCCAGGAAGATGATGGTGATATTTAACAATATGGTTATCAGAAAGAATAGATACGCTGGCGCCGGACTCTGAAAATAGGCGTTACTTTCCTGTCCTTGGTAGGCGGAGAGGAATTTCGCCATGGATTCCTTGTCCGGAATATCCGTCAGAACCCCCGTCAGGGAGTAGAAGCTGTAGCCCAACAGCCAGGATTCAATATAAACATAATAAATGAAAATGACCATGGGACCAAAGATGCCGATGACGCCGAAATACTTTCCCAGACGGTTGTCCCAGAGACGATGGAACATGCCCGGCGCCGTCGTATGACCGTGAACGCCGCCGTAACGTCCGATCGCCCATTCGATCCACATGAGCGGTATGCCGATCAGGAACAGGGAAATGAAATAGGGTATCATGAAAGCGCCGCCGCCGTTGTTGGCTGCCTGCACGGGAAAACGCAGAAAATTTCCCAGGCCCACGGCGCTGCCCGCCACGGCCAGAATAATCCCCAGTTTGGATCCCCAGGTTTCGTGCTTCAGTTTCTCAACCATAACCCCTGACTACCACGTCTTGCTCCGGGCGGCCGCTCCGATATCTCCCAGGTGAATGGGTTCTGTGCACACATCCGCGTTCATGCCTGATTGTCTGCGGTAAAACATCGGCGACTTTCCCTTTTGTTTGCGGTGGGCGAACTTATCAGATACCCAAGTGAAATGAAAGCAAAAATTGATTAAAAGAGATCAGAACCGCCTTGTTGTCCGGGGCTCCGTGCAAAGAGGAAACGAGGCAGAAAACAGGTATCCGTCAAATAAACCCGATTTCTTCGGCGTAACTAAACTGCCTTTTCCATGGAATACCCGGATGGGCTCGATCCAGGTGACAGGACCCGACGATTTTTAAGGATTCACCGTCCAAAACGACAGGATGATAACCGCCGATGAAACCGGCGTCCGGCGCGATCAGCGGATGCTCACCCGGCAGGCAGTCGCATTCGGTGCAGATGTTCAACAGCGCGTTAATCAAAAGGGTTTTTCCCCGGATCGCCCTCCAGACGGCGGCGGCCGTCTCAACCAGTTTCTCCTGAAAAACCGATACATCGGTTTCCCAGCTGATCTGAAGCGCCAATTCCGGGCACAGGCCGATGCACTGGGCGCAACCGATGCACATATCCAGATCGTAGCGGGGATAACCATCGCCCCCCCATTGGGCAGCCCCGGTGGGACAGACTTCGACACAGGTCCCGCAGCGGGTGCAACTGTTACGGATCAGGACGGGTTTGACGTCACTGTGCATGCGCTGTTTTTGCGCCCGGGAGGCAAAACCCATGGAAATGTTCTTGACGGCGCCGCCGAAGCCGCCTTCCAGGTGCCCCTTGAAATGGGAAAAGATGAAGAAACCGGATGCTTTTTCAAAGATATCGGCCACCTGCACCGTTTGAAAATGCTTGTATCCGGCGGGCAAATCAACGAGATCCCGTCCGTCCAGACCATCGGCGATCACCACCGGACAACCCAGGTAATCCTCGGTAAAACCATGTTCGGCCGCTGTCTGCAGGGCGTCCGCCCCGTTTCTTCTCCCCCCGGAATACAGCACTGTCGTATCGAAGATAAACGCACTCACCCCCTGGTCTCGCAACCAGGTCACAATCTCACGGGCAAAAAGGGGCGGCAGATACCGCAGATTACCCCGTTCCCCCCAGTGAAGCTTGATTCCGACCGTCTCGCCCGGACAATAGGGCCTTTCCAGTCGCACCAAGAGGTCCCGCAGACCCGCCAGATGATCTTCCGTCGATCCCGACGAAGGGATAAAAACCGTTCGTTTTTCGTCCATACCGGCCTGATCCGTACCTTTCTCTGCTATTTTAATATGTAATGCCCTAACTTATAATCCCAGGTCGTCGCTGATGCCCTGCATGGCTGCCAGACAAATCTCCGCGAATTCGGCGATGGGTATGCCTATTTTCTCGCATTCGAGGATGGTGTCACGATTGACCGAGGCGGCAAAGACCTTTTCCTTCATTCTTTTGACCACCGATCTTGCCTTCACGCCGGCGAGTTTCTTGTCGGGATAAACCATCGCTGTCGCCGTAATCAGACCCGTCATTGTTTAACCCGCCGCCAGTGCATGTTGAAAGGCTGTTTCCCGAACAAATCCAAGCATGTCGTTATGCCGTTTGATCGCCTCAACCATTTCGGCGTCATAACCCTCCGCCTGCAGTATCCTTTCCGTCTCCAGGGCATGGCGGGTCAGATCGCCCCCCACCATCTCCAGATCCAGATCGTGGAGAAGCCCCGCAACACCCCAGCGGTCCGGATTTTCACCGAATCGTAAAGCCAAGGCTCTCATGACGGCATCCGTCGCCAGAGAATGTCCCCGCATCCGGTCGTTATGAAGATAGCGATTCATCAGGGCCAGGGCTTCTTCTCTTGAAGGGCTCACTCCAGACCCTCCTTTCTCCGCCACATGATTT
>CAYOYJ010000021.1:0-22401 GCA_964408155.1 uncultured Syntrophales bacterium | reverse complement strand
TTTGTCGCATCCAGGATGACGAAGCGCCTCGGCTCCGCCCCGGCCAGGGATAGGTACCCGTCCCTGACCCGCTGATGGAAGGCGAGGGCTTCCTGTTCAAAGCGGTCTTCACGGGGCTGATCCGGCTGCCGGGCCATCCGCTGCGCGGCGCGGACGAGCCCCGTTTCAACCGGCATGTCGAACAGAAAGGTCCGGTCCGGTTCCAGGGAAGCTGTAGCGAAGCTGTTAAGGAAGTGAATCCGTTCCAGAGGGATACCCCGACCAAATCCCTGGTAGGCGATGGTTGCGTCGGAATAGCGATCGCATAAGACGACTTTCCCGGCGTTAAGTGCAGGCTGAATAACGGTTTCAATATGCTGATGCCGGGAAGCCTGGAAAAGCAGCAATTCCGACAGGGGGGCAATGGAAAAGTCATGACGATGAAGAAGGATTTCACGGATTTTCCGTCCCAAGGGTGTACCTCCGGGTTCTTCCGTTATGATATGAGGAACCCCGCATTGGTGCAGAAATTCACCTGCCATCCTTATTTGTGTGCTTTTCCCTGATCCCTCGACCCCTTCAAATGTGATAAAGTACGCCATGGATCCTTCTCCGTACCACCCTCATTCCGGGAAAACTCAAAAAAAGAGGGGAACCCGCCTTCAGCTGTACACCTGGTCCGGCAAAGATTCCCCTCGATGGTTCGTTCCGTCTGCTGACGGTTATTTCTTTTCCCCTTTGATTGCCTCGACGGGGCAGTTGTCGGCGCAGTCTCCGCAGTCGGTACACTTGGCTGCGTCGATCACGTATTTGTCACTTCCTTCGCTGATGGCCGCCACAGGGCAGACATCTTCGCAGGCGCCACAAGAAATGCAGTCGTCCGTAATTACATGTGCCATATCATTCTCTCCTTAATTTTTATAATTGATACGAGAAAAGACCGTCGCCTCTTCCGTTCCTCAACTCTCGGATATTACCTCTTTTACCTCAGGAATCTGCTTCTTGAGATATTTCTCGATGCCCATCTTGAGCGTCATCTGGGACATGGGGCAGCCGTGACAGGCTCCGGTTAACCGGACCTTTACAACGCCGTCCGCGCTGATATCGACCAGTTCGACATCACCACCATCCGCCTGCAGACTCGGCCTGATCTGATCGATGACCTGCTGTACCTTTTCTTTCATGAAAACCTCCCTTTGCGTTTCTACGTGCCCGTCAACGGGGCATAAAACGGACCATTTCCTTTACCAGGTTTTGGGCCACATCTGTTAATTCCGGTTTGATGACCAGAAACCGATCTTCGCGAATATGACGGGCCTCCCAGACCAGTTGTCCTGTCTCGGTGTTTGTCATCCGAATGCCCAAACCGACTTTTGCGATTTTGGTGTCGGCGTCCTTTAAATAATTCCAGTAATCAAGGCTGACAATCAGCAGCGCTTCCGTCTGGGAAAGCTGACCGATGCGCTTGCTCAATACCGGATCCGAGTAGCTCAGTTTCTCCTGTTTGTTAAGGTACGCCGTAACCACTTCCCGGAGTTCGGCATGGCTTCCCGGCTGTTTAATCAACGCGTCGATGGAAACGACGCGGGAAAACCACTTCTTGTCAACCAGGGCGGAAACAATGGCCCGGTCAATCACACCCTGTGCTTCCGCAAACGAGCCCACCCCGACGGGAAGGATGCCGATGCGTTTGGGGTGAAAATCCTTCGCTTCCGGGGCCGTCAGGTTGTAACGCAGGCTGCTGCAGCCCGCAACGAGTAAAATTAAAAGGAACGATACCGTAAGAAAAACCATCTTTTTGGGCATCGATGTTTCTCCTTGCGTTTGATCAGGTCCAAAACCGGATGGCATAAATCCACAGAAGAGCGACAGCACCGGTGACGATATAACTGGTTTCCAGAAGCCCTTCCAAGACCACCCCCGAAAGTCCGGACCTTCTATCATAAAGTTTGAAGCATATCAATATATAAAATAAACAGAAAAGTAAGGTGAGCGCCAGGGAGGAAGACCATCCGAGCGCATAGGAAACGATAAGCATCACACCCGTCGTGAATGCGACGCCGGTCAGCAGCTGCCGGGTCCTTTTCTCTCCGATTACGACGGGGATTGTTTCCCGGCCGATCAACCGGTCACTTTGGATATCCAGCAGGTCCGACATAGAAGAGCGGATGAAGACCATGGCAAAAATAAACACAAACGCCACCCCGATGTTTGGTGAAAACACCGGCGCGTCAATCAGCGCCGGCAGCAAGGCTCCGACGGACGACCAGGCGAGGGCGACCGACACATTCTTGGAACCCGGCAGATCCTTCAGCCTTCGCCGCCGGCCGCGGAAGGGCAGGAGGGGTGTATTGTACAAAATGCCGAGAATGGAAAGGGTCAACAGCAGACCAAAGGGACCCATACCCAGGGTGGCCGCCAGAAATAGCGAAACAACGAGCGATATCAGGGCCGCTCCGATGTAACGCTTCTCGTGTACCCGGTATGTTTCTTCGCGAAACGAGCCGATGCCGGCGCTGGTTTTGCGATCAATGAGGCGGTTGAGGGTATGCATGGCAAAGACGTATAAAACCATCGCCAAAACCGCTGCCGAGCGGGGAACCATGCCCTGAAGCAGCATGCCCGTACAGACCAGACATCCGGCGCCGCAGGCCGAATAGATTCCCGTCTTAATGGCCAGACCCCAGAGGTTGACGAAGCGGGAAAGCGGGCCGGTCTTCTCGTCCTGATATTCCGTCAGGGTATCCACCAGCCGGTTGATGATCCAGTTCGGCGTTGAAGCCCCGGCGGAAACCCCGATATCGCCGAAGGTTGTAATGGGTTTGTCCTTCAGTTCTTCAACCGTTTCAATATGAAAAGTCGGTTTTCCCTCCTGTTCCGACAGCTCGGCGAGGCGGCGGGTATTGGCGCTGTTTTTACCGCCGATGATGATCATGGCGTCGGACCCCCGGGCCAGTTCCTTTACCTCGGACTGGCGTCGCTCCGTGGAATCACAGATGGTATTGAAGATGACCGCTTCCGGGAAGCGGTCCCGGATTTTGGCGACGATGCGGCCATATTCATCCAGATTTTGTGTCGTTTGGGCCACGACGCAGATCTTTGCTGTGTCGGGCAGGTTTTTGACTTCGAGTTCATGGGACAGCACAACACCTTTTGCGCCGGCATAACCCAACAGACCGTTCACCTCCGGATGTTCCCGGTCGCCGACGATAACCGTCGTGTAATCCCGCTCTGCGTGTTTTCTGATAATGGATTGCACATGGGCGACTTTCGGACAGGTCGCATCGACAATTGTAACCCCCTTGTCCCGGATGGCTTTTCTTTCCTCGGGTGAGATACCGTGGGCCCGGATGACGAGAATCGTCTTGCCGGAGGTGTCGATCTCCTCGATGCGTTCAACAGGGAAGATGCCTCTTTTCTTGAGCAGTTCAATTGTTTGCGGATTATGAATCAGGGGACCGTAGGTATAAATTTTCCGATTGCTGCTCTTCTGGGCAATCTCCAGGACGATATCGACGGCGCGCTTCACCCCCATGCAGAACCCCGCCGTTTTTGCGAGTTTTATCGTCATGTTATGCGTCCTTTGTGTCGGCCGATCAAAGAAGATTGTAAACGAAGTGCGTTTATGCTTTCGGCCGCCGCGCGCAAATAAAAAATTCCCGGTTACCGGCCGGTCCATGCAGGGGTGATTCACAGACGGCGATTTCCTCCAGTCGCAACTGCCGGCAAAGTTGCGTGATTTCCTCGATCACGGTCTGATGCTGCAGGGGATCGGAAACGACGCCCTGCTTGCCGACCTGCCCGCGTCCGACTTCAAACTGGGGTTTGATCAGGGCGATGATGATCCCGCCGGGACGAATGAGGCTGACGACTTTCGGAAGGATGATCTTAAGCGAGATAAACGAGGCATCCACCGTCGCCATGTCGAGGGGATCTTTAAGAATGCTACCGTCAAAATAGCGGATATTGGTCCGCTCGATGGGAGAGACCCGGTCATCCGACCGGAGTTTCCAAGCCAGTTGGCCATAGCCGACATCCAGGGCGTACACTTTTTGCGCCCCGGTCTGGAGCAAACAGTCCGTGAACCCGCCCGTCGAGGCCCCGACGTCGAGGACAATCAAACCGGTCACATCGATACCAAACGCTGCCAGAGCCCCCTGCAGTTTCAGGCCCCCCCGGCTGACGAAGGGGTTGAGATCGCCGACAATTCTTACATCCGCCGATTCCGTAACCAGACTGCCCGCCTTATCGATTTTGAAATCGTTGACGAGTACACGCCCCGCCAGAATCAAGGCCCGGGCCTGTTCCCGGGAAGCCGTCAGTCCCCGATCGACGAGCGCCCGGTCCAGCCTGACTTTGCTCTCTTTTTTGATCAAGGCGTTTCCTCTGAGATTTTTCTGGCTGCCGCGATGATCCCATCCCTGTCGATGCCGTAAGTCTTTCTGAGTTCGGCCTGCGTGGCGTGTTCGACAAATTCGTCCGGGATACCGAGACGGATGATCCGGATATCGCTTATCCCGTTTTCTTGAAGCATTTCCAGAACGGCGCTACCGAAGCCCCCGGTCAGGACATTCTCTTCGACGGTAATCAAACGACGACAGGCGGATACGGCCCGACAGATAAGATCTCGGTCCAGGGGCTTGACGAAACGGGCGTTGATGACGGTGGCGCTGATGCCCTCATTGAGCAGGTCCTGCGCAGCTGCCAGGCTCGGGAGTACGGTGGACCCGATGGCGACGATAACCAGGTCTTTACCGTCCATGAGGATTTCTCCCCTGCCGAGGGGTATTTGTTCCGGCCGTTCGTCCAGGGGAACGCCTGTCCCTTTCCCCCGGGGATAACGCAGAGCAGCCGGGTGGCCCGTTTCAACTGCCGTCTTCAACATATGGCGAAGTTCGTTTTCGTCCTTGGGGGCCATGACGATCATATGGGGAATCGAGCGCAGGTAGGTGTAATCGAACAATCCATGATGCGTGGGTCCGTCGTCACCTACCAGGCCGCCCCGATCCAGGGCGAAAACGACATGCAGGTTCTGGAGGCAGGCGTCATGAATGATCTGGTCATAGGCTCGCTGCAGAAAGGTTGAGTAGATGGCCACCACGGGGATAACCCCTTCAGTGGCGAGAGCCGCGGCAAATGTCACCCCGTGTTGTTCGGCAATGCCGACATCATAAAAGCGATCCGGATAGCAGGAGGCGAATCGGTCGAGTCCTGTGCCTTCACACATGGCAGCGGTTATGGCAACGATCTTTTGATTTTCCGCGGCCAACTGAATCAGGGTGTCTCCGAAGACTTTGGTGTAAGTGGGCATGGCCTCGTCTTGGTTCAGGGGTTTCCCGGTTTCCACGTCGAAAGCGGCGGTGCTGTGAAATTTGAGCGGTTCCTGTTCCGAGAACGGGTATCCTTTTCCTTTCTGTGTGATGACATGAACCAGGACAGGGCCCTCCAGCTCCTTGACATTCCGGAGGTTTTTGATCAAGTGATCCAGCCGGTGTCCTTCCAGAGGACCCACGTAAGTGAAGCCCAGTTCCTCAAAGAGCGCTCCCGGGACGAAGAAAGTCTTCAGGGATTCCTCGGCGTGCTGAGTGAACTTGAGCACTTGAGGGCCGACGGAGGGAATCGTTTTCAAGAAGCGCTTGATTTCGCCTTTCAGTTTCATGATCGTCTGACCTGTCATGACCCGGTTCAGGTAAGAGGACATGGCGCCTACGTTTGGCGAGATGGACATCTCGTTATCATTGAGGATAATGATCAGGTTTTTATGTCGATCTCCCGACCAGTTTAAGCCCTCATAGGCCATGCCGGAGGTCATGGAGCCGTCGCCGATGACGGCGACGACCTTGAAGTTTTCACCTTTCAAACATCGCGCTTCGGCGATTCCCGCCGCGGCGGAAATGGAGGTGCCGCTGTGTCCGACATCGAAGACATCATAAACACTTTCGGCCCGTTTGGGGAAACCGCTGATGCCGCCGCGCTGCCGGAGGGTGGAAAAACGTTCTTTCCGCCCCGTGATGATTTTATGGGCATAGGACTGATGGCCCACATCCCAAATCAGTTTGTCTTTAGGCGTGTCGAAGACATAATGGAGAGCTAGGGTCAGTTCGACGGCCCCCAACGAGGAGGCCAGATGCCCGCCCGTTCGCGACACGGTCTGCACGATCTTGAGGCGAATTTCGTCGGCCAGGCGATAGAGCTCATCCATGCCGAGTTTTCTCAGGTCTTCGGGCAGATCAACGCGATCCAGAACCGGCCCCTGAGGTATTTCCAACGTTGTCTGCGCTCCTGTGTCCCGTTTCATTCCGATGCCTTGTTTATTATTTCGCCCCGGCCGCTTCATGCTTGCCGAACGGATTTATCTTCTCGCTTAAAAATCACGCTCCACGATGTGACGGGCGATCAGCCGCAGGGGCTCCCCTTTTTCGTCCAAAACTGCGATGGCAGCCAAGGCGTCCTCCATGAGTTCCCGTCCCTTTTTTCGGGAATCCTCGACACCGACCAGGGCCGGATAGGTGGCCTTGCCCCGGTTTTTGTCCGTTCCCGTGCGTTTTCCGATCCGGTTTTCCTCTCCTTCGACATTAAGAATGTCGTCGGCGATTTGAAACGCCAGGCCGATTTGTGTGCCGTACTGGGTCAAGGCGTCCACTTCAGCGGGTTTACCTCCGGCGAGGAGCGCTCCTGAACGGATGGAGGTGACGATCATGGCTCCGGTTTTACGGGAATGAATATATTGCAACGTGGGCATATCGAACTCTTTGCCTTCGGATTGTACATCCATGACCTGACCACCGATCATTCCGAAAAAACCCGCCGCACTGGAAATATCATGAATGATATCCAGATGTATGGACGGATCGGTGTCCGTTAAGTGTTTCGGATCGGACAGGAGAGCAAAAGCCTCCGTCAGCAGGGCGTCGCCGGCCAAGATGGCGATGTTTTCGCCGAAAATTTTGTGGTTGGTCAGAATGCCCCGTCGGTAATCGTCGTTGTCCAAGGCAGGCAGGTCATCATGAATAAGGGAATAGGTGTGGATCATCTCCAGCGCGCAGGCGACCGGCAGAACCGCATCGGCCTTCCCGCCGAGTGCCTCTGCGGCGGCCATGCACAGGATGGGGCGGATTCTTTTCCCGCCGGCAAAAAGGCTGTAGCGGACGGCTTGGAAAATAATCGTCGGATAAGTGTGCTCCGGCGGCAGATACTCACGGAGGGCCTGATCGACTTTTTTCTTATGATCGGTTAAATAACTGTCTAAGTTCATAAGAATCTTCGTTTCTTTCCATTTCTACATCGGTTTTAGGTTTCAGGCATGCCCGAAATTTGACCCCAGGATCCTGATATGATTAATCCTCGTCCGAAAATGGGGCGGCGGTTAATTTCCCGTCCTGCTTCAGCAGCACTTCCACCCGTCTTTCCGATTCATCCAGCTTTTTCGCGCATATCCGGGACAGTTTGATTCCTTCCTCAAAGGCTTTGAGGGAATCCTCAAGGGGCAGGTCTCCGCTTTCCATTTTTTTAACGATTTCTTCCAAACGGTTCAGGTTGTCTTCAAATTTGTCTTTTGCCATGGTTTTATCATCCTTTCGGAAGGTCAAGCTTGGAATCGATGCCATCCGTTTCGCCGTCCCGTTTTTTCCCCAGGTGCAGGTGTTGAAACGGGGCATCCGTATCATCTTCCAGGCGAGACTTGACGGACGCCGTCAGTTGTCCTTTCGCGAGCAGAATCATCAGTTCCTCCCCGTCCCGTACATTTGAGGCCGTCCGGACCACCTCGCCCGTTTGCGGACGAAGCGTGATGCTGTACCCCCGACGAAGGACCGCGAGGGGGCTTAATGACTCCAGCAGGGACATATCATTCATCAGGATCCGACGGGAGTCCTCAATCCGCTGTCGCATAGCGGCTACCATATTTTTGAACAAAGATTCAAGGGTAAAACGTATCTGCCGATGCCTTGTGCGGGGACTGGCCTGCGTGAGGCGAATATGCAGGTGGTGAAGATGGTCGTTACAGTTGGCCCGCTGCTGACGCATGCGTATTCGCATGCGTTCACCATAGTCGTCCAAAGCCAGACGATAATCTTCCACCAGCCGACGGGGATCTTTAAGACGCTCCCGGAGCGACGTGACCTGCCGGGATAACATGACCGATATGTGTATTTGGTTGCGGATCAAACGGCGGCGCAGATCAAACAGTGTTTTGATCAGGTCGTCCCGGAAGGGAACGACCAGTTCTGCGGCGGCGGAAGGGGTCGGCGCCCGCAGGTCCGCTGTGAAATCGGCGATGGTGTAATCCGTTTCATGGCCCACGGCGGATATGACGGGAATCGGGCAGGCGAAAATAGCCCGGGCTACGGCTTCATCGTTAAAAGGGGCCAGATCTTCCAGAGATCCTCCTCCCCGGGCCAGGATCAGGACATCCAGGTTTTCCATGGCTGTCATATCCCTGATCGCCTGAACAATTTCCAACGGTGCTTCCACGCCTTGGACACGAACGGGGGCGATCAACAGGGAAACCGAAGCGAAACGACGTTTTGTCACGTGCAGAATATCCCGAATGACGGCGCCCGTCGGCGAGGTAATGACACCGATACGCGAAGGGAGGAAGGGAATGGCCTTTTTGTGTCGGTCGTCAAAAAGACCCTCTGCCCCGAGCCGTGCCTTGAGTTGTTCGAACGCCCTCTGGAGGGCGCCGATGCCCCGGGGTTCGATGCTGTCGACTATAATCTGGTATTCTCCCCGGGAAGCGTAAAGACTGATGCGGCCTCGGCAAACCACCGACATCCCTTCTTCCAGCTCCAAGGCGTGACGGCGGGCAGACAAAGTGACACGAGCTCCGGGGAAGGGTTTGAACCAGACCGCCCGGATTTGGGCCCGGTCATCCTTCAGGCTAAAATAGGTGTGTCCCGAAGCCGGACGACGCAGATTGGAAATTTCCCCTTCGACCCAGACCAGGTCGAACGTGCCTTCGAGGAGATCCTTGATTTCTTCCGTCAAGGCCGTAACGGTCAGGATTTGTTCCACCATACGGTGTCGAACTATCAGATATTCGGGAAGATGACAAGGGTTTTACCACCCTGTCACGCTAAACGCTTGTCTTGGCTCGTCAGGAATAGCCAGGCAAACATTCAGAAGTGACCATCTGTTTGCTGGCACAGGGCCATGCCAAAGCGCCCGGCTTTCGTAATCTTCGGTGACGCCGGGCGTTTTGCATCTGATCTTCTCCGGATTTGACTTTGGTGTATCAAGGATTTAAATTGTTGAAATTGAAAAACAAACAAGGGAAGGTCGTAAGTGGAGGTGAAGGAAATGTTTCAGAAAGTTCTGGTACCCCTGGATGGTTCCAAACTTGCGGAGTGCGCGCTGCCCTCCGTGCGGAATCTGGGCCGGGGAGGATTTGTCGGAGAGGTTGTGCTTCTCAATGTGGTGGAGATCCCTGCGACCTGGATTGAGGGAATCGATTATGTGGCCATAAAAGATGCAAGTCTGAAGCAGTCGACGAAATATCTGGCGGAACTTAAGGCGCAGTTGGAGGCGGAAGGGCTTCCCGTCAGGACGGAAATCCTGGAGGGAGTCACGTCCCATGTCATTGTCGATTATGCCATGCAGCACGGCGTGGATCTGATCGTCATTGGTACCCATGGTTACACGGGTATGAAAAAACTGATGTTCGGCAGCGTCGCACTGAGGGTACTGCATGACGCCCATTGCCCGGTCCTTTTGATCCGGCCGGAATCCTGTCGCTGATGAACTGCACCAATCAAAAATATTCGGAGTCGTCGTCCTTGTCTCCGTAGAGGCAGTCGCTTGCCGCCGTGCGGAACATGACGTTTTTTGTGGAACGCTGTTCCTTTTGATCGAGTCGACAGCAAAGCGTCTTGCTGATTCTCCCTCCCAAGATATGATGGTTTACGTGCCACTCCCCGGTGCCGTCAATTGACAGATCCGAAAAAATATGTAAAATGACAAAAATCTGCTCTTTTATTGTGCTATGATTACAAACAGTTATCCTGTCTCGACTCTTGACGGTTTTCAAACAGGAGGCCTTGAGCTTCCTAAAAGACAACAGAAAGGTCTGCAGCATGACCAATTCTCTTGAACTGGGTTTGATCGGCAACTGCCGTATCGGCGCTCTGATCAACAGTGAAGGCGAAATCGTCTGGAGTTGCCTGCCCCGTTTCGACGGCGATCCCGTTTTTTGTTCCCTTTTGCGAGACCACGGTCCCGGTGAAAATACCGGCTACTGTTCACTGGAACTTTACGATTTGACCGGCACGGAACAGTACTACCTGCCCAATTCCGCTGTGCTGGTGACCCGGTTGACCGATGCGAAGGGCGCCGTGGTGGAAATCACGGATTTCGCGCCCCGTTTTCGCCAGCATGGCCGCACGTTCATTCCCATGATGATGATCCGGTACGTCAAACGCCTCCGGGGTGCGCCGCGCATGCGTATTCGTGTCAGGCCCACGTATGGATATGGACGACATTCATGCACCGTCACCTATGGAAGCCACCACATCCGTTATGTTACCCCAGAAGGTGTTTTGCGGCTCACGACCGATATGTCCCTGACGGCCATTCTTGAAGAAATTCCGTTCTTTCTGCAGGATAACATTACCCTTATCTTCAGCTCCGATGAGACAATCCCGGACACCATTGGGGAACTGGCCCGGCGCTTCCTGAATGAAACCTTGATGTATTGGCATGAATGGGTCCGAGATATCGGTATCCCCTATGAATGGCAGGACGTGGTCATCCGTTCCGCCATCACCCTGAAACTGAACACCTTTGAGGACACCGGCGCCATCATTGCAGCCATGACCACATCCATTCCCGAAGCCTCAGGCTCGTTACGCAATTGGGATTATCGTTACTGCTGGTTGCGTGACGCCTATTTTGTCGTGAACGCGTTGAACCGCCTCAACACGACACCCACCCTGGAACGTTATCTTGGTTTTCTGGCCAATGTCGTGGCCGGTGATCCCACAAGGCGTGTCCAGCCGGTATACGGTATAGACGGCAGAGCGCAATTGGAAGAAGTGGAAATGGATTCTTTGCCCGGATATCGCAGCATGGGGCCCGTAAGGGTCGGCAACCAGGCCTACGCCCAGATCCAGCACGATGTGTACGGATCGGCTATATTGGCGGTGGCCCATGTCTTCTTTGATCACAGGTTGATCCGCCGCGGCGATGAGGCGCTTTTCCGGCGTCTGGAATTTTTAGGCGAAGCGGCCTTTGCCGTGCACGATCAGCCCGATGCAGGGATTTGGGAGTTTCGCGGCATCCTCCGTATTCACACCTTCTCTTCCGTGATGTGCTGGGCAGCCTGTGACCGGTTGGCGAAAATCGCGTCTGTGTTGAGCCTGACGGAGCGTGCTCTATATTGGCAGGCAAAGGCCGATCACATCCACGCGGTGATTTGCCGCAGGGCGTGGAATGACCGCAAGCAATCCTTCACCGCAGCCTTTGATGAGGATGCCCTGGATGCAAGCGTCCTTCTGCTCCATGATCTCGGTTTCGTGGCGTCAGACGACCCGCGATTTGAGAGGACGGTGGCGGCAATCGAGAGGGAACTGAAACGGGGAGATTACATCTATCGTTACGTGGATGCCGACGATTTCGGCATTCCGGAAAATGCCTTTCTGGCTTGTACCTTCTGGTACATCTATGCCCTGGCCGCTCTTGGACGCATGGACGAGGGGCGCCTCCTTTTCGAGAAACTGGTGGCCAGACGCAACCGCCATGGGCTTTTATCTGAGCATATCAATCCACAAACAGATGAATTATGGGGGAACTTCGCCCAGACCTACAGCATGGTGGGCATGATCAATTCCGCCATCAGACTCAGCAAGCGCTGGGATTCCGCATTTTGACTATTCCGCATGAGGTCGATTTGAAATCTTTATCCAGAAAAAAACTTACTGTCCGATCCCTGAAGCTTTCTCTGCGGTTCATTATTCCTCTGGTGATAGCCCTCTTAATCCTGGCCTATGCAGTCGTTCCGCTGGTGGACAAATTAACCCTGCGCTGGTTTCTCCGAGATCTCGACATACGTTCCCAGCTTATTGCAGCCACGCTGGAAGAGTCGATCGTTGAGCTTGTTAAACAAGGAAACAAAGCCAAAATTCATGCCATGTTCGCACGGTCGATGCGTGATGAAAGACTGTTTGCATTGGGCTATTGCACTGAAGAAAAAAAATTGCTCTATCGCACCCAGACTTTCCCGCCGGGTCTTTCCTGCGAATTGTCCGGTACAAATCATGGACAGGAACGGCATTCTCTGCTCCGGTTATCCCAAGGCCTCGTTCATGTAACCTTTAATCCCATGGAATATGAAGGGGCGCCGGCAGGCACGCTGATTTTGGTTCATGACATGAGTTTCGTGGAAAGGCGAAGCGCGGATACCAAAAAATACATCATCATTCTTTTCGTATTATTGGGGGTGGTGATATCGATGATTACCGTTTTTGTCGCTCATTTGAGCTGGCGTGGCTGGATGGAAGGCGTTCGAGCGATATTGCGCGGAGAGGGGATCGTGCGTCCCTTTTCAAGGCCGGCAAGCTCCGAATTGCAGCCGCTGGTAAGTGACCTTCGGGCGCTCCTTCGTACCTTGGATGAAGAAAGACGCTTTGCCGACGACGCCACAATTTCATGGAACCCCGATACCCTGAAGGGACTCCTCCAGACTGAGTTAAGCGGCGATCAGATCCTGGTGGTTTCCAACCGAGAGCCGTATATTCACGTGAAGGGAGATGAGGGCATTGAAGTCAAACACCCTGCAAGCGGCCTGGTTACCGCGATTGAGCCGGTCATGCGCGCCTGTTCCGGAACTTGGATCGCCCATGGAAGCGGGTCTGCAGACCGTGAAGTCGTCGACAAGCAGGACCATGTTTTAATCCAGGCCGGCGATGCGGATTACACCTTAAGACGCATCTGGTTGACGGAAGAAGAAGAGAACGGATATTATTATGGTTTTGCTAATGAAGGGCTGTGGCCCTTGTGCCACATTGCTCATGTGAGACCGGTTTTTCGAACGAAAGACTGGGAGCATTACGTGGCCGTCAATAAACGCTTTGCCGATGCCGTTGCGGAAGAAGCGCAAAGAGACGACCCGGTCGTGCTGGTGCAGGACTATCATTTTGCGCTTCTCCCGGGCATGATTCGCAAGCGGTTGTCCCGTGCGACCGTTATTTTCTTCTGGCATATTCCATGGCCCAATCCCGAATCGTTCGGCATTTGCCCCTGGCGTGAAACGTTGTTGCAGGGTATGCTCGGCAGCACCATCATCGGTTTTCATACGCGTTTTCATTGTAAAAATTTTCTGGAAACGGTCGATCGGTATCTTGAAACCCGGATCGAACATGAAACGTCGACCATTTTTCACGGCAACATGTTGACTCTGGTAGAAAACTATCCAATTTCCATCCAATGGCCGCCGGTCTGGCAGGAACTTCAGCCTCCGGTTGAGGCATGTCTTGCCGAAATTCGGGAAACGATGAATGTTGCCAAGAACGGTTTGATCGGTTTGGGTGTGGACCGGCTGGATTATACAAAAGGTATCGTGGAGCGCTTGCGGGCTGTGGAATACATGCTGGAAAAACACCCCGAATTGATCGGTGAATTTACATTCATTCAAATTGCTGCGCCTTCACGGTCCGCCCTGGAAGACTACCAGTCTCTGGATGAGCGGGTGCGTTCACTGGCCGACCAAATCAACCGACGCTTTTCCGATGGGGCTTACCATCCGATTCGCCTCCGGGTAAAACACCATGACCCGGAAGAGGTCAACCGCTATTACCGGGCGGCGAATGTCTGCATGGTGACAAGTCTGCATGACGGGATGAATCTGGTGGCAAAGGAATATGTCGCCTCACGCGATGACGAACATGGGGTTCTGATCCTCAGTCAATTCACCGGAGCCGCCAACGAACTGCATGAAGCCTTGATCGTCAATCCCTATCACATCGAGCAGACCGCTGAGGTCCTTTACCAGGCGCTGACCATGCCGGATTTTGAACAGCGTGAACGAATGCGCAGCATGCGGGCCCGCGTCCGGGATTTCAATGTTTACCGGTGGGCGGGCAGAATGCTGATCGATGCGGCGCGTATCCGCCAGCGGGAAAAACTTTCCGTGAGGATCGGCCGTCCTTTATGAAACTTCCCCCGAACCAGATTTATCTTTTCAGTGATATCGGCTTGAACGCCCTGAAAACATTTGTCGATGCGTCGACCCTTTTCGTTTTTGACCTGGACGGTACGCTGGCCGCCATCGTGGAAAATCCGCAGCAGATCGAGATATCGACGGCGATAAAAAAGGAGTTGGCCGTGTTAAAAACGCACGCCGCGCTTGCCATTCTTACCGGCCGCTCCCGTGAGGATGCGGAAAGACATCTTCGGCTTGTCCCGGATTATCTGGTTGGAAACCATGGGGCGGAGGGTCTTCCGGGCTGGGAGGAACGTCTGGATGAGTTCATATCTCAGGTGGAAGGATGGGAGAGGCAATTGTTCGCGCTCCTTCCTGCGCCTGCTGGTGCGGGTACAGGTATTTTCATCGAAAACAAAGGGGCATCGCTTTCGATTCATTACCGCGGCGCCCTTGATCAAGCCTCATCCCACAAGCTTGTGTTACGTGCCGTCGATCAACTGGAACCACGTCCAAGGAGCATGAGCGGCATATTTACCGTCAATCTGCTCCCGGAGGCGGCGCCGGACAAGGGAAGGGCGATTATCGAATTGATGCAGCGGGGGGGGCACCCGAAGGGTTTTTTTGCAGGCGATGATGTGACGGATGAAGATGTGTTTCGGCTCAAGGCGGATAAATTGTTTTCGGTTCGGATCGGCGTAAAAAGGGAGAGCGAAGCTCTTTACTACTTGAAAGGTCAGCAGGAGATGCTTGTGCTGCTTCGGCAAATCAATGCCGTCCTGAGGTCGTTGCAAAAGTAAACGGCATTTCTCTTCGTCGCAGATTGAATCGATGTTCCCTGTTCAATGTCCGTACCCATGCATGCCGCTGCCGCTTCACCGATTTTGAGCGGGCTTTCGAGCGGCATCGGCAAATAGCCGATTAAAAAAACGATCGAAACAGGAATTTCTCTACTTGAAGGAAGACATGCTGGCTCAGAAACAGCCGTGCTCATGCCGGCAACGCGCCTGTTCTGAACTCCGTTTTTTGAATATGCCTGAAGCATGCTTTGCCTATGTCTTGGAATAATAAAAAAGTCGGTCTCGCCCTGGGCGGCGGCGGCGCCCGGGGGCTGGCGCATATTGGTGTCCTGTCCGTGCTGGAAGAGGAAGACATCGGTGTCGACATAATCGCCGGAACCAGTGTGGGGGCGATTATCGGGGGCGCCTACGCCTGCGGCGTCACGCCGAGGGAACTGAAGCGCATGGTTGTTCGATACCTGAAAAGTCCTGAATTTCAATCTTCCATCATCCATACTCTTTCTCCGACCGAGGATGTCACAGATTCCCGATTTGCGCGGCTCATTTCCGGTTATCTGAAGTCCCGCTATCATATGATACGTACCTTCTTCAAACCGGGAGCCGTGCCCCTGCAGGATTTCCAGTCCATGATCAATTACTTCATTCCCGAGCGAAAAATCCAAGACACTCGGATTCCCTTCCGTGCCGTTTCGACGGATCTCATATCAGGAGAGCAGATCGTGTTTGCCGAAGGTTCTTTAAGGGAGGCCGTGCTGGCAAGCTGTGCCGTGCCTGGCGCGATTGATCCGCTCAAAAGCGGCGACAGGCTGCTTTCCGACGGCGGGATTACCAGTCTGGTCCCGGTCAATGCCTTGTGGGAGGCCGGTGCGGATATGGTAATCGCGGTTACTGTGGAACGCAACATGCTCTTCAATGGGAATATCAAGACGGCAACGGATGTGGTGACCAGGGCCGGTGAAATTACCGCCTATCGATTGAAGGATTATGAATTGGAAAAAGCGGATGTGGTG
This sequence comes from uncultured Syntrophales bacterium, assembly GCA_964408155.1. Lineage (GTDB taxonomy): Bacteria > Desulfobacterota > Syntrophia > Syntrophales > JAAYKM01 > JAAYKM01. Next base: position 6,478 of record CAYOYJ010000021.1, on the reverse strand, counting down.
ATCCGGCCCAAAACGCGGGATTCGCACTGGGCCGACTTTTCCAAAGCATCCGAATTGATCCGTGATGGGGAAGATGCTGCCCGGGAAGCCCTGTCGGAGATTCGCAAAAGGCTTCCTCTGTCAATCCGGGTGAAAAAATTCTTAGGCCGATTTAAAATGAATCAGCGATAGAAGCACGAGATGTGCTTGATCTCGTCGTTCTGGCTCCGCTCCGTGTTCCTCAGCTTGAACCGACGACCCGGGTGCTTTCCTGCGATCTCCTTGTCGTCCAGGTCGGAAACCGGAGTGAGTACAAACAGACGCTCTTCGACCTTTTCTGCTGTGCTGTTCCAGGTCTCGATGCCAAAAGAAGCGACTTTTCCCGGACGCCCGCGGGCAGATAAAACGCCGTCAGTTCGTCGGAGACCGGAATTTTCGTCGATGAACTGCCGGATCTGGTTCCCATAGCGGGCCCGGATGAGAGGGTAAACGATGGAATTGGTGATGGTGCCGTCGTCCTTGTGACGCATGTAGGAAGGAGAAACATCATCATAGCGACCCTCTAAGACCGGTTTGAGCAGAATGTCACTCCTTTCGGGTATGATGCTCCGCGGGTCTGAATCGACCATCACACAGGCCTTGACAGTCAGGGCACGGACAATTTCCGATATCGTTCGGAAGGCGTCCCCTTCAGCGGGAATGCCGTGGTAACGCGTGACAAACTTGCGGAACTGGTCGGCTTTGCAATTGGCCGGGCTGGTTTCAAGATCGACAGTTGCATATCGGACGGCCTCCATTGCGTCGCCACCGGAGGCGCCGTCGGAGTTGACCAAGGGAGACGTGCAATGAGGGAGACACTTGGACAAACCCGCTTCAACAGCCTTGACGGCACGGATGATGGTTTCGCTCTGTTGTCGCTGGGGATGCCGATCAGTGTATCCACCTTCTCCAAGGCGATAATTTGAAAAGTGAAGTAAAAGTGGTTCCAGGGTTGTTCATATCCCTGAAACACGTTATAAGCAGCTATGATGTAAGTTTATGTTCCAGAAAGCCCCCCTCTTGTATTCGAGACTTTATTTTCGAATATCCTCAATCAGGAACATCAATTACTGCGTGCTGATGAATTGATCGACAGATTGGGGCGGTGCTTGTTTTTTGAAGCATGGTAATTTGAACTCTATGCGTAAAGGGAAATAAAAAATGGATTTCAATGATTTGATGGAAAAAGCGACGGAATGGTTCATCGCCGGCGGCCTGCACATTCTGATGATTTTGATTCTGGCGTGGGTTGCCACCAGAGTGGCCCGACTCGTATCAAACCGGCTTGTTTTATTCTTTACCCATCAACGAGATGATGCGGAATTTCAGAAGCGGGCACATACCCTCGGTGATGTGGTGCGATACGTCATGGTGCTTGCCATTTCTACCGTTGCGGCGATGACAATACTGAGAGAACTGGGTATCAACATTGGCCCCGTCCTGGCTGCAGCCGGCATTGTCGGCTTGGCGGTGGGATTCGGTGCCCAAAGTCTGGTCAAAGATGTAATCAGCGGGTTTTTTATTCTGATGGAAGATCAAATCCGGGTGGGTGATGTGGTTGAAATCGCCGGTAAAGGCGGTCTGGTGGAAAAGGTCAATCTAAGAACCACCGTACTGCGTGATGTAGCCGGAAATGTCCACTACATCCCTAATGGGCAAATCAGTGTTGTAACCAACATGACGAAAGAATATTCCCGTTATGTTTTCGATATCGGGGTTGCCTATCGAGAAAACGTGGATGAAGTGATCGAGATCATTCGCGAAGTCGATGCAGGTCTGCGTAACGACCCGGGTTTTAAAAATGACATTCTGGAACCTATTGAGATTCTGGGCCTGGATCGGTTCGCGGATTCCGCCGTCATTATCAAGGCTCGGACAACCACACTACCGATTCAACAGTGGCGTATTGGCCGTGAATTTAACCGCCGCATCAAAAAAGTATTTGATGAAAGAAATATTGAAATACCCTTTCCCCATGTTAAGCTGTATATGGGTCAGGATAAAACGTGTCAGGCGCCTCCGCTGAATGTTGCGGAAAGGAGAGAGGATTAAAGATGGGGGTATCTCTGAAGAGTCTTTAACCCTGCGATCAACCCCCACCGGTCTTTGATCAGGAAAACGGTAAGTCAGCGAAGCTCCCGGACCGCCTTCGACCTCAACTCGTATCCCTTTTTTTTCATTGAAGTACTCCATTAAAGTGCCGTTTTTTCATTCACTTCTTCCGTTACTTCAAACCTTGAAGGTTTTTTTGTTTTTCTGCCAGTTTTTGCCTGATTTCAGGGATCGCCGCGAGGGCGGCCTTTTCTCCTTCAAGAATAGCAATATTTTTTTGATCGAAGTCGGCAGCCCCGATTTTTCCGACTTTGGGCCGGATGATCACATCGGCACGAGCCAGTTCCTGTTCTCCCAGTTTTTGGCCCATAATGGTAATCGACTGACCGACCACGCCCAGTATGCTGCGGTTGATGCTGACGTCCGTCGCTTTGCGTGAAATATCCACGGCAATAATCAACATTCCGCCCAGTTCTCGTGCGGCATCCACGGGCACCGGGCTTACGACGCCGCCGTCGATGTATTTTCTGCCTCGGATTTCGACAGGTTCGAAAACACCCGGTATACTGCAGGATGCGCGAACGGCCAGACCGGTGTTGCCGCGTACGAAATGGACTCGCCGACCTGTGCTCAGTTCGGTGGCGACTGCGGAAAATGGTTTGCCCAGTTTTTCGAGCGGCCGTTGTCCCACTAAATAATTCACATAATTCTGAAGTTTCAAACCTTTCAGTAGTCCCCCTGAAAGAAGGCTGAGATCCCGGATATGCGACTCATCCAAACCAAAGGCCTTCTTCTGAAGCGCGAAGGCATCCATACCGCTGCAATAAAGGCTTCCGACAAGACTGCCGGCGCTGGTACCGGAAACGACATCCGGAACAATGCCTTGGGATTCCAGCATTTTTATGACGCCGATATGGGCAAATCCCTTAGCAGCGCCGCCACCCAATGCCAGTCCGATTTTTACTCTGGGTGCTTCCGGTTGAGAAAGGGTTTTCCCCGACGGCGTTGAGCAGGCGACCAAAAAGCAACTCAAAATACACCATAATAGAACCTTATATTTCATACGCCAAACCTGTTGGTAAAACCTTTCGGTAAGAAATTCAATACTGGAAACCCTTGAAAAGACTCAAGGTTGTTTGCGGGGTAATGGTTTTATTGAAGAATATGGCGCAGAGTTTCCGTATAAGTTCGGAGATGCAAAGCTCTGGATAATCATATAACAAAAACCCTGCGCATGAACAATCGTCGATGTTCTCAATGCGGCCAAAGATAAGTTTCGTGATAGGTTTTTCCTATTTGGCTGCCATTATCAGAAAAAGCCGTCTGCTATCTCAGGTTGAGCAATTTTTCTTTTGCCACCCGGGCTTGATAAGTCCGCGGATAATCTTTTATCACCTGCTGAAGAATTTGCTTGCCGTTCGTTTTGTCCCCCAGGCTGATGAATGCAAAGCCTTTTTTCAGCAGAGCCGGCGCCACCCGATCGCCGTTGGGATAATTTTTGCGCACTTTATCATATTCCAGTATCGCATGCTCATAGTTACCCTCGAAAAAATAGCATTCCCCAATCCAGAATTGTGCATTGTCCGAATATCCCGTATTGGGGAAATTCTTCAAAAAGTTCTGAAATTCTCCACGGGCTTTTGCGTACTGAGCGTCTTTAAACAGGTCATAGGCCAGGGAATACTGCTGATATTTGTCGGACAGGGCCTTGGGAGCCTCTCTTGCGATACCATTGCCCCATCTTCCCTGATCCCCGTAATCTTGTTCAATCAGGCCCAGGTATGTCTCAAGATAACCGGTTTTCAACGCCAGTTGGTCCATCCGGTCTCTTAATACCCTGATTTCATCATCTTTCTGGGATAGCCGCGTCAGCAGCGCGCTGATTTCTTTTTGTTGTTTTTCTTTCACATCCTGCAGTTCCTTAATTCTGCTCTGGATGTTTTGCGAATCCGCCGATAAACCCGCCTGTTTGTTCTCAAAGGCCTCGATGGACAAATTCATAGAAGATTTCAGCCGCGCCAACTCCTCGTCCTGATTGCGCAGTTGTTCCGAAAGCGCACTTTCTTGCGTTTCCAATGCGGCTACTCTGTCCTTGATTTTTGAGGAGGCACAGCCCGAGATGACCAGCGCTAAAAAAACGAAAATGATGCAAAAATATCGTATCTTCAATAAATTATCCCTACCACTTCCTCCTAGGACGAATCAACTCGTGGGTTGCCTCCCCTGGATCCGAAAAATCACCATTTTTCAGCCGTCTTTTTCCTATAGAAAACGGATGGGAAAATCAAATTAATTTTAGATGTTAATGTCAGATGTCCGGCTCTTGTTTTATGCGTGAGGACAGATAATTATTGAATTATTAACGGGGATTATTCCATTATTCGTCATTAAAAATTCTGCTTTTCCAAAAAAAGAAAAGGGGCCGACCGGTAAAACAGTCAACCCCTTAGATTCATTTGGTTAGGTAACATGGGGAATTGTAGGGTTAAATAGGGTTATTTCCCGCAAAATGTTGACCCAGCGTTGAGTAAATCGCATGTATAAATCCTACTCAATATAAATCAATCGATCATCGATTACCGGGGGGATTCTCGATGTCCAGATCAAGAGGGGGATTTTATTCATCTTGAAACGGCGCATTTATGGTTGGTATAAGCGCAAATTGGAACGAAAAACATATCCAAACATGCCAAGACTTGGAGTGATTTCAAAACCGCGAAAATAGACGGATTGAAATCATGGAAACAATTAAAGCTGTCAAAGAACAGTTAGCAAAAGATCAGGCAGTTTAAACATCTCGCATAGAGAGGCGACTGTCTGGGAAGATCCTAACTTCTAAACTTATCGCTAAGGATTCCCAATTGAAACAGCGGGTTGCTCGTCAGTGTAATGGTTGAACTCTCCTGGGTACCTTACTGCAGTGAAGCGCCAAGGTAATTCCACCATAGTCTTTGCTACTGAATTGCCTACCCCAAGCACATAAACAAAAGGTGAAATTGCTAAAAAAACACCGGTTGATAATGTCGAAAGCGCAACACACGGTGGTCTAACCAATAAGACATCGACCACCATCAACCCCACAGATGCTCGTTCACTTTCGGGTCTTGGGTCATAAGCGAACGTTGGAGTTATAAAAAACAAAACCAAAACAATGACGAGTACAATAGACATCTTCTTCATAAGAATCTCCTTTCTCAAGATACGGTCACAGTAAAAACGATTTTTACACGTCACTTGTAATTATAGAATCAACACCTATTTCAAGCGGTTCTACTTAACTGATGTGGCTACTGTATAATTTTACTCCTATAATCTTCAAGAATACCTTCCTTGTTAAATTTCAAAATCAGTTTATTTAGCGTATGATCTTCTGTGCCGAGAAGGATGTTATGAAAAGGTTTTCTATAAAAATATGCCCAATATTCAGACTCGCCAGTCGCGGATGTTTCCTTTTCCGCTGGCTTTCCCAAATCTCTTTCTACATCTTCTTTTGTGGTTTCTCCTTTAAGTAAATTTTTCGAATAGTCTGTTTCATTCTCCGCTAGATTGATATGAGGCTCTGTGTTTGTTGTCTGTGGTGGTGTGATCGATTTTTTTATATCAAGAGGTTTTTCTTTCTGGTTTAACTCAAAGGTATATTGTTCTCGATACCCAGTAATCCACGGCCATGATAGGACAGGAAACCAAAAAACACGGTGAAGGTATAAGCAATCTTTAGTTATGCCTACAGTGCGATCCTCGTATCCTTGCTTGATAAAATCGACTTTTATTGTTGATCCAGCTAGGAGTCTGTCATAATATGGAACAGGGCTTAACCCAATAAGTTCACCATCAACAAAAACCTTTGCCCCACTAGGAATCGTTCGGAATTCAGTCATACTTGCACAGCCAGCAAGAATAAAAAGCGCAATAGTTATTGATAAATACCGTATCATATCAAATCCCTTTAAAAATTAACTTAGATAGAGGTCTCTATAGAAATCTGCCGGATTAAATTGAACGAATCGGAAATTTCAGAATCATATCTCTCCCAGTGAGATAAATTTTCGTGGAATGTGTATATTTTCTATGCCAATGAGCCATGTTTGTCAATGCATATTAATTCGGTGCCTGAGTCAGTTATAATAAGGCTTACAGGGCATTCCACAAGAGAGATGTCTCTAAGTATGACACGGTTGATTTGATTTAGATTATGCCCGGAAAGCTGTTGACCAAATGGAAGGTTTTTCGGAAAGTGTTGACCAAAACGTTGACCAACCCCTCCTCCAATCAAAAAGGGCTAACCGATGAATCAGCTAACCCTCTGTTTCCACTTGGTGCCGAAGCCGGGATTTGAACCCGGACAGGCGTACGCCCACTAGACCCTGAACGCACGATCAGGGACAACGAGGGATAAGACGGGATAACG
>CAYOYJ010000020.1:0-22425 GCA_964408155.1 uncultured Syntrophales bacterium | reverse complement strand
CTGACTCTCCTAAACTCCTGCTCCGTCGAAAACAGAGTTTTTCAGGGATGACTACTTATGATCAGCGGTGTACGTTTAAGACGTCATAATTCAGTCCTGCAGCCCCTCAAAAATCCCGTTTGTCCTTAAATCTATTCAACCCAGCGGACGTTTCCGGTAAGCTTGGGGTCAGGCTTGAACTCCAGGGATCGGGCGGTAGTTTTGTTGATGAGCAGATAGGTCTGGCTGGGCAGACTGACTGGGATCGCCGAAAGGGCCTTCCCCTTTTCCCGCTGATCGATGATGGCGGCGGTTGCCTTGCCGAGATCGTAGTAACTGGTGGTGAGTCCGAAGAGCACTCCGTTTTTTACGCATTCCTCGACGGCGGCGAAACCGGGAATTTTTGCCCGTTCCAGGGCGTCCGCGATGTTCCGGCTCTCCGAGATAATATAGCTGTCCGAAGGCAGGTATACGGCATCCACATCGAGGATATCTTTCTCGATCAAACGCAGATATTTTCCCATCCGATCCGTCTTGGGTTTAACGGGATAAGGCTTGAGAGAGAAGCCCAGTTTCTGCGCCGTGTTCCGGATTTGCCGAACGGATTCGACGGAATTCGCCTCGTTGGGATTGTAAAAAACTCCCAAATTGGAAAACTCAAGCAGCCGATAAGCCGTTTCGATCTGTTTCTCGACGGGGATGAAATGGGAGGAGCCGCTGATATTCACGCCGGGCCGGGCCAGGTTCTGCACCAAACCGCTTGTTGCCGGATACAGGACGGCGGCAAACACCTGCGGGGTGACGCCCTGAAAATCGTTTTTGACTTTCAGGGAAACCGAGGTGCCGAATGTATAAAGATACTGATAGTCCAAGGGATTGAACGATTTCAACAATTCGGATAATTTCTTCGGGTTTTGATCCGCATTGAAGGCCGTATAGGTTGCCGTATAACCCAACTCTTTCAGGCCGTCTCGAAAGCCTTTTTCCACTTCCGTTTCTCCCCGCCACAGGATGAGGGCAATTTTGAGCGGCTTTTCCTCTGCTGTGACATAGCCGACTGCCGAGAGAAGCATGATCAGGACAACGGTTGTCAACAGGCATATTTTTTTAGAAAACATGAACATTTCCTTTTGAGGTTGCTGAGAAAAAACGGAGTCGCAACGAACCAGGAATTGCTTCAAGATCTTAAATCGCTTCAATCGTCGAGGGCGGTTTTGTGGCGATATTGTATGTAACGCTCACCACACCGGGAATACTCTCCGTGATTTCCCGGGCCAGTGACTCCAGAACATCGAAGGAAAGTCGTGTCGGAGTAGCCGTGCGGGCATCAATACTGTCCCAGCAGCGGACTTCGATCTGCATGCCGAAATCGCGCTTTCCTTCCCGCATGCCCGTGACACGGTCCTCATGAAGAATGGCCAGGTATTGGAACGCACCGGTGTCCTTAAGATATTTTTCGACAATGACCGTTGCCTTGCGGACGGTTTCGATCTTCTCCGATGTGACCTCACCGATGACCCGAGCGGCCAGGGCCGGTCCGGGGAAGGGTATCCGATCGAACAATTCAGCCGGGAGCCTCAGGGCTTTGCCGACGGCCCGGACACTGTCCTTTCTTAACTGGAGCAGGGGCTCGATGATTTTGTACCCGAAAGCGGCCTGAGGATCGATGCCAAGCTGCGCAAATACGTTATGCTGGCGTTTGATGCCTGCCACGGTTTCGTCCACATCGGTGAGAATCGTTCCCTGGAGGAGATGCTTGGCGCCGCTTTCCCGGACAATGCGGCCGAAGACATTCTTGTAGAAGGTCTGGGTAACGGCTTCCCGTTTTTCCTCGGGGTCGGTCACACCCTTGAAGGCGGCGAAAAATTCGGCCCTGGCGTCGCAGACTTCGACGGTCACGCCCAGGTTGCGGAAAAAACCGACGACCTGATCGGCCTCACCCGCCCGCATGATGCCGTTTTCCACAAAAATCGTGCGCAGCCGGTTTCCGAGTGCCCGATGGCCGAGCATGGTTACCACGGAGGAATCGACGCCTCCGGAAAGGGCGTTGATGGCGGTTCCGTCTCCGACCGTGTCTTGGATCTCCTTGACCCGCTCGTTAATGAAACGCTCTGTGTTTAGTGCCTGCAATGTGATTTCCTGAATCATGGATGGTCTCCTTTGTTATAGGATGTGATGTTATGACATCAAATCGGAATGGCCGCCCGGAACATGCGACTTTTCCGGATGATCCGTGGCGGGCAAGGCTGACGGGCTGCTAAACGACCCGGTAACCGGTGTTCATGCCCTCCGGGACGTCGCCCCACCGGTGCTGTACCTCTTCCCGGATCAGGTCATAGAGCCCGTCGATCCGGCGGTGGCATTCGGCGATCTTTGCCTTTAACGGGGCGAAGGCGGATTCCATCAGCGGGGAGCCGCTGTCTTTACGCCAAGAGCGAAGAAAGGTTTCTGCATTCCAGGGATATTCCTGAAGCAGGGTTTTCACTTCCTGGGCCGTGGCACAGATTTTTGGCGAGATATGGGCTTTTTCGTCCATGAGAATGTCGAGAATCGTGTCCGCATAATTCTTCAGGCGGTGCATCTGCTCGAGACGTTCCGCACTGACAATGCCCGTGTCGATTACATTCTGCAGGTCCCGGCAGCATTTCCGTGCGCGGTCCGTCAGTGACAGGGTCGTCTTGAAGACTTCAAAGGGCTGATCCAGGCTGGTCAGGCGTCGCTGCGTCTCCTTCCGGAATTCCGCGATAGCACGTTCGGTGATGCGTGAACACTTCGCATCAATAGAGCGGTCCACGATCTTTTTGATGGAATATCCAACCGTGGCGGCGACAGACCCGGCACCGGCAATGGCCGTGAAAATGGTTTCTAAATCCATGAAGCACCTCGATGCGCTAAAGATATGAAAATAAAGAAGATAAGATCAGCACTGCCCGAACGGTCATTGCATGGCCGTGGTGAAATCTATATGGTAATTGCCCTGAGGTGTCAAGTGGTTCTCAGAAAGAAATTTGTAGAGAGCGATTTATAGACAGTCTATCCGTCCTTTTAGAATGAATACAACGAAATGATTGATTCTTAAGGGTATTTACGAGAAACGCATTGACAGGGATGCTATTTGTTCGTAGCGTATACCGTTTCCTGAATTTTATAAGCCGGTTTCTGTTTTTGGCTCACCCCGGAAAGGTTGAACCAGGGAGGAGAGAACCATGCCTTGGAGAAAATACGGGAGCATGTCAGCCTGTAGTCTCCGTGTCGTCATCTGTATCCTGGCCATGTTGTTCTTGAGCTCGGAAGAGGTGACTGCCGCTGCTGAAGACGCCCTGATCGAATGTGTCGGTATTGAAGATAATACGACGAGGTTGCAATGCTACGATCGGAAAGCCGGCCGGTCGATGAAGCTGTCGCCCGCGGCCGAGGGCGTTTCAGAAAAATCGGCTCGTGATAAGAAGGTTGGTGTGACGTCTTATCTGACCCGGCTTTGGGCGCTTGATGAGGAAAACCGCCAGGGCAAATACACATTGAAAACCCATTATTCCAACTATATTCTGCCGATTACCTATAATGCGTCCCCCAATGTGGAACAGGTGCGGCAAGACGATCCTGACCGGAACCTCAAGAAAGAAGAAGTCACTTACCAGTTAAGCCTGAAAATTAAGCTTTGGCAGGATGTGCTGGGCAAGGATCTGGATCTCTGGTTCGCCTATACGCAGCGTTCATTTTGGCAGTTCTACAACACAGCGGAATCGTCTCCTTTCAGAGAAACCAACTATGAACCGGAACTGCTGCTCAATTATCGGACTCCTTATCGTTTTCTGGATTTTAATGTCCGCTTCATAAATGTTGGCTTTAACCACCAGTCCAACGGTAAAGACGAGCCCTTGTCTCGAAGCTGGAATCGCGTTGTGGCCAATGTCGGTCTGGAGCGGGACAATCTGACCCTGCTGTTCAGAAGCTGGTATCGTATCCCCGAAAGTTCTTCAGATGACGACAATCCGGATATCGATGCTTATCTCGGGTATGAGGATGTGCAACTGTTTTATTTTTGGGGCGAGCACCGTTTCGGACTGCATTTGAGAAACAATCTGAGATTAGACGATAACCACGGCAGCCTCCAGGTGGATTGGAGTTTCCCGCTGATCCGTCGGGTCAGCGGATACGTCCAGTATTTTAACGGTTACGGTGAAAGCCTGCTTGACTACAATCACAGCGTGAACCGGATCGGATTTGGGTTCATCATCAGGGACTGGAACTAGACGGAAACGATCCGGCCTTCGGTTGGTTTGATTTTAATATGCCGAGTTCCGTTTCCTCTGTTTTCTGTTGTTAAAAGGCCGTGAATCATATGGACGACAGGCTGTCGAAAAGATGTCAAAAGCGTAGCTCATCACATTATTATCAGATTCTTCACGGGGTTTATCCTTAAGCTCAGCGAACGATACCGAATGTGGGCTGGGCAGACGATACAGTCTCCTCAGCCGGAGTGACAAAAAGTTCCCGCCCCTTCAAGGGGAGGGCCAGGGCGGGGATGGGTTTTCAAAACATGGCTACACCAGCAGAAACATGAGTAGCGTCGGACCAAGCATCAGAAAGGCAGACACATCGAGGCCCAGAAGTGGGACCATGACCAACCCGGCCACAAGCGACGCGAAGCACCCGCCGAACAGGTCCGCTCCGTACAGTGGCGCAATAACCCGCTGCTGGTCGTCCACCCGTTGAAGACTGGCAGAGGCGAAGACAGCGGCCATAAAAAACCCGGAGGCAAACAGCAAAAAAGTCGTCCCCCAAAGCCCCAGGGAACTATTTCTCCAGACCAGACCGGCAACGCCCGCCGTCAAGAGCACAAACCCGCCAAGAATCGCCACCCACCACCATCGGGAACCACTGCCGACCACCCGCCTCATTCCCCAGTTAACCGCCAGGGACCCCAGCGCCAGCCCGGCCATGAAGGCCATGAGGAGCACCCCCAGATCCCGGTACAGCACTCCCGCCTTGACCTGATAGTAGAGAATCAGGATTGTCTCCTGCGCCATGCCGACAAAGGCCGCCGTAAAAACGAGGACACCCCGTCGGAGTCCCTCCCGCCTGCGGGAAAAACCAAAGCATAAAGCCAGTCCCAGTAAAAACACTCCTGAAACGGCAGGAAAAACAAGACCGGAAACAGATACATTGAAGCTCCCCAGGGCCGGAAAGAACTTCGACAGCCACATCAGCAGGGTATAACGGTAGCACAGGGGTCGCACATCCGTATTCGGGGTGACCCCCGCCTGCTGCAGGTCGCCGTTGATTTCGGCAAAGCGGTCGTTCGTGTACAGGTGGCGGAGGTAGGGCGATGACACCAGACGGGCTGAAACGTGCCGCTTTTGCCAGCGAGCAACAATCATTTCCGGCGACACGGGCAGGGGCGTCGCGGACGCCAGGATGACGTTGGTCGCCCCCGGCAAAAAGACAACATGCGGGAAAACCAGTTTCAGAGCGGCGTGGACGCTCCGCATCCGTTCCCGCAGCACCGGCGTCCGGAAATTTTCCGCCGACCGCAGACGGAGGGCCAGCATCCCGCCGGGATTCAGGCGCGAGGCGCAGAGGCGAAAGAAACCCTCGGTGTAGAAGCGGTTGGCCTGTCCCGTATCCGGCTCCGGCATACCGACGAGGATGAGGTCATAGGCACCGGGCTGTAGCAGCAAATATTGCCGGGGATCGGCATAGGCCAGGCGGGCGTTTTTCTCCTTCATGGATTCTTTAGTGACGGCGGGGAGATAGGGCCTAACAGTATGAACCAGAATGGGATTCAACTCGACCGCCGTGATCTCTCGGAGATGATGCTTCTGCACTTCGCCGATCAGACCCTCCGGGGCGCCACCGAGAAGCAGAGCCGAATCCGGACGGGGATGCTGGAGCATGGCCGGATGAACAAACGCCTCGGCAGAGGTGCCTTCCGTCTCGAAGGCCAGGATATCGTTCTCATAAACCGCCACCTGACCGGCAAGACCCGTCACGGTGATTCGGCCATAGGCTGAATCGCGGCTCGCCAGTAGATCCGGGTGGTTCCAGGCGGTGGTCTGCCGGTCGAAGACGGCCGCCCGCAACAAGAGGGAAATCAGCAGGATGGACAGGATCAAACCGACTGTTCGGAACGGATGATCCGGCTTTTCCACGGCAAAAACGACACCCAGCAGAGCCGCCACGCTGCAGAGGACGGCAATGGTCAGGTTCGGGATGCCCCAGAGCAGAAATCCCGTCGCCAGAAGACCCCCGACCACCCCACCGGCGCATTCGACGGCGTAGGCGGACGCCAGCGTCCTTCCGTTTCGGCAATAAAGTCGCGCACATTCATAGAAAAGCCACCCCAGAAGCATCCCCGGCAGCGATACCGCCAGCATCACAATTTCAAACTGTTGGTAGAAGGAGAGGTACGCCCCCGGCACCCCGGCAAACAGGACCCGGCTCCCACGGATGAAGAAGACATCCAGCAGCAAAAAAAACGCCCAGAGGAGAAACAGGGCGGGAACGGTCCAGGCAGTAGCGGCGGCGTTGACCCGGGAGCCGATCCAGGTCCCGGCGGCGCTCCAGAGGAGCCACACCCCCAGGGCCAGAATGTAGAAAAGCTCAACCCCGTACAGGGCGACATTCAACTCCCGCAGCAGCACCACCTGCCCCAGAATCGAAATCAGACCGATGATGAAAAGGGAGAGGTTATTCATGGCGGATATCCTGCCGGGTGAGGCGTTGAGCCGTCATTTTCGAAGAGTATCTTTCAGCCGGATGGTGGATTTATCATAATAAATCCAATGCCTTTTGCCGATATCGGGCACATGGTATGGCCAAGTTACTCATCGTAGGGTCCGAGAAAACGCTCACCATTGAAGTGAATCAGGTGTGTCGGAGACTCGGCGATCCAGACTTCGGTTTCCCAGGATATGTCATTCAAGTATTTCACCATAGCCTTGCGATCGAGGAAAGCAGTCACAAATACGAGACCGGCAGTCGATCCGGAAAACAATTCCTTCAGCTCCTGCCTGCGTTTAGGATTCACCGGTCCATGACTCGTCACAGCTTCAATGAGAATCAACCAGTTCTTTTCAACATAATGCACAACTACATCCGGCATTTTGCCATGTTCCTCTACTTCAACACCCAAACGTGAGAGAGCGTTTGCATCGAAATAAGCCCATTTGGTCTGAGTATCCCCAACATAAATCACATAACTTCCTGGAGTGAAGAGAGGGCAGAAATCATCCATAATCTTTTTTACAAGTACATTCTGGCCGCCGGGAGAAAGCTTGATTTCCTGCCCGTTTGCGAGTTGAACAGGCAATCGTCTCATTCCTCTTTCACGTGCATAGAGCTTCTTCAAAGTACCCACGGTTTGAAGATATAGTTTCGACTGGCTCTTCCATCCCGGCTTACCAAAGCCTCTAAGTAATTTAAGGACTGACGGCTCGATCTGGTAAACGGCCTTGGGGCTATTGGTCGGTCGGGAGGGCTTGTCTGGGTTGGCCACGATCAAAGCAGCCTGCATAAACTGATGAACTGTTTGGCGGCGGACCGTTTCACGTGTGTTTGGCGCGTATTTCTTCCTGTAGTGTTTCTGAAAGAAATCCATCATGGGAGTAATACCCATAAGCGGGTCGGAGGCATCTTCCCATTTATTTGCGGGCTTGAGATTCAGTAATGATAGAAGGGTCAAAGCAGAACGTTCATTCTGTTGCTGTCCCGGAAAACCGAGGTTATGCAAAATAGTCAATGCTTCCTTGATCTTTTTTTCTATCTTTGGTCCGCTTGATTTATTAGCCACAATTCAAACACTCCTTTTCCACAATGGCGTCAATAGTGGTCTGGTCCAGCATAGTTTGTTTGACCCACGAGCCTAATCGTGAAAGTTGCTCACTCGTAGGATAGGGCATCTTCTGAAGGTCTGCAACATTCACCTGGGTATGACCACTAAACACTCGGAAATACTGATCGACAACAGTTGAATTGAGGTAAACGGCAAGCCCTTTCGCCAAATCCTCAGGTAACCCCTTACCATTTTGATGATAGTAATTCAGATGGTTTTCAAAGCCTACATAAGGCGCATCGATCAGTGTCGGGTCATACACTGCTGCCATAACTCGTCTCTGTTGTTCTTTAGAGGAAAATCTCTTTACAAGAACATAAAAACCAGCCTTGACAAAAAGAGGTAACGTCTCTGGTGTGGATTTGATGGCATTCGGTTTTTTACCCGATTCAGAAGGCCATTTAACGAAACCCTCCATGAAATGACAGGGATAAATCAATGGAATAATATCCTGTTCTGGGAATTGTCTTAAGTATTCCCTCGCTCTGAAATCGACAACACGCCCGGTGGAAACATTCAATCCTAACTTGCCGAGAGATGAACTAACTCGTTTCATTTGCTCTGATGGTCCAAGGTCGTTTTCACTGATATCGAGATGCACAAACATATCCCGATCTCCAGGGTGGACAACCTGACCGTATGGAACTGTCCGTACATGTGCTTTATCAAAGTCAAGACCATCGGACAAAGAAATGACAACCGTCTTCGGTTTCTGGAGCCCACGAACGGCATGATAGATAATATTCTCTTGCAGCACATTGTCGTCTCCAAACGCCTTGTTGCGCGAATCGACTAAGTGAATCCGTTTCAAGCTCATCACGCGCAAGAAGCGCGTGCGAAACTTCTTGAAATACGGACCGTTACAGAAACTCCTGGGCGTTATCGCGACCATTTGGCCGCCTTGTTCCAGCAGAAACATTGACAGCCAAACGAACGCCGCATACAGGTTTGCGACCTCGATACCCGATGAATAGAGTATCCGACTTGTGGCAGTTTGGCTGTTGATTTTCTTATATGGGGGGTTAAGGATGACGTGAGTAAATTGCTTGCCGGAAGAGAAAAAGAGAGACCCCTTTAATTCGGTAATTGCGGCGGAAATGAAATCTTCTGTTTTGATTACAGCATCAAACTCAATGTCACATGATTCGCAGAGAGATTGGCACCTCTTTAAAGTGTTTTCCAGATGAGGCAGAATGGCCGTATCGGTTTCGTAGGCAACAATCTCGATAGCAACAGGACTTTCTGCTTGTGAAATCAGGGACTCTACAAAAGAGGCGAAAAGCACGCCTATCCCCGCACCCGGGTCCAGAATTCGCACTTTGCGCGGTCCAGGTTCATACATAGACGACATAAACCGCGCAATCGCAACAGGCGTCAGAAACTGACCGATTTCAGAACGTTCGACCCTGCTTGCCGCACCGTTGAACGATTTCCGAATATGGTCTAATGTCTGCAAAGTTTCTATCATCATCTCTTTTTATCGGTTTTGTCTTATTATATAATACTTCTTTAATATCAGAGGATTGCTCGTTTATAACAACCTGACAGTTATGGTTTATACAGACAGGACAAACCTGTCAATGGATTTTGCAGGTACTGATAAATTTTGAGTCTCCCCAGCACTTCCGCGGTTAATTATGCCCCCTTAGTTAATACAGGGACATCCATGATAAGTTTTGTCAAGGGGAAAACGGAGATTTCCCTTGAGCCGCCCGGAAGCCTCCGGTGGCCTGATTAGCCCTTTCCTGCCGTTTGATCCTTTTTTGCTCTTTCAAGTAGGTCAGCCTGGCGATCAGGCGACCAGACATCCATTTGAGGTACCAGGTCTTTATTGCGGTTCTTCGCGCCGAGAATGGGCCTTGGGGGAGTTCTGGGGATACGTAATTCAAATAATTCAGTGTTTTCAGTGGGATAAATTCGCCGATTGAGTTATCTGCACAGGCGGTGGGATCTTCCCCACCGCCTGTTTTACGTCTCAATATTATGGATAGTCGATCACGCCGGCCCGGAACACGACGGGCGGGGTCCGGGTGATGTCGAGGATGGTCGAGCCCTTGCCGCCGGGGGTGGCCCCGCCGTCGAGGATCAGGTCCAGGTCGTCTCCAATTTTCTCCATGACTTTCTGTGCGGTGACGCACTCCTTCTGTCCCGAGCGGTTGGCGCTGGTTGAGGTCAAAGGGCCGCCAAGTTGTCCGGCCAGAAGGCGGGCGATGGGGTGGCTGGAGATGCGCACACCGATTTTTCCGGTTCCTGCGGTGAGGCGAGCGGAAAGTGATGGTGCGACGCCAAAAACAAGGGTCAGGGGACCGGGCCAATGGCGGTCAATCAACTCCTGCGCCAGAGGGGGAACATCGGTAACAACTTGATTGAGCTGGGCAACATCTCTGATCACAACGGGAATGGGATTATTGAAATCCCGGCCCTTGACGGCAAACAGGCGTTCCACTGCCTTAACGTTTGTGGCGTCCACCCCCAGACCATAAAATGTTTCCGTGGGGTAGGCGATGACGCCGCCGCTCTTCAGGACGGCGACGGCTTGGGCAATCAGATCGGCTTCCGGCTGGACCGGATCGATTTTCAGGACTAACGCCATATGCAGATCACGTGGACTGCAGCGTGGTCAGGTTCTCATGTTTCCTTTCCACGTCCTGGGCCAGTTTTTCGATGTAGGCGTCGAGCTTCTGCCGCAGAGTCCGGTCTTCCAGGGCCAGAATCCGCACGGCCATCAACGCCGCGTTTTTCGCCCCGCCCTTGCCGATGGCCATGGCGGCGACGGGAATACCGCCCGGCATCTGGACGGTGGACAAAAGAGCGTCCATGCCCCCCAGGGGCGTGGCGTCGATGGGGACGCCGATTACCGGCAGGGGTGTCTGGGACGCGATAACGCCGGCCAGGTGGGCCGCCGCCCCGGCGCCGGCGATGATGATCTTGACGCCGCGTTCTGCTGCATTGCGGGCGAAGGCGGTCGTCCGTTCCGGTGCCCGGTGGGCTGAGGTCAGGTAAACTTCACAGGGAATCTCAAATTCCCGCAGGACGTTGACCGCTTCCGCCATGATCGGGGCGTCGGAATCGCTGCCCATGGCCACGCTGACGAGAATTTCCTCGTTTTCCTTCATCATAACCTCCGCATCTCCTCGTGTTTCAAGAACCCGTCAATGGCCGTTTTTGTCATTCCGTGCAAGGGTCGCGCGACACGGAATCCAGTCCGGTCGGTGAACTATGGATGCCGGATCGAGAGACTGGTCGTCATGCCCAATTTACACTTGTAGTCATTCTGAACAAAGTGAAGAATCTAATTATATTAACTTGTTGAAAGAATAAGATTCTTCGGCTGACGCCTCAGAATGACATTATGAAACAGCCCCCAAGTCCGGCATGACAGCGGCGCCGGTTAGTGTTTGAAATGCCGCTCGCCTGTGAAGATCATGGCAATGCCATGCTCGTTCGCCGCCTGGATGGCTTCGTCATCCCGAACCGAGCCACCCGGCTGGATGATGGCGGTGACGCCTGCCTCCGCGGCCATATCGACCCCATCACGGAAGGGGAAGAAGGCATCGGAGCCGAGAACCGTGCCCTTGGTCGGGAGCTGGGCCTTCATCGTGGCGATCTTGACCGAATCGACGCGGCTCATCTGACCCGCACCCACCCCCACCAACTGGTGATTGGTGGCAAAGACGATGGCATTCGACTTCACATGCTTGACGATCCGCCAGGCAAAATCCAGGGCGGCGTATTCCTCTTCCGTTGGCCGGCGTTTCGTGACGACCTGGGCCTTCCGGATATCGAAGTCCGTCTTGTCCCGGTCCTGAACCAAAAGCCCGCCGACGACCCGACGGAAGTCAAAACCCGTGCTGCTGCCGCCGGTCTGGGGAATAAGGAGGACCCGGACGTTCTTTTTGGTTTCCAGGACGGCCGCCGCCTCGGCGTTGATGCCGGGGGCGATGATCACTTCCAGGAAGATCTTGGCCAGTTCATCCGCCGTCTTTTTGTCGATCGGGCGGTTGAAGGCGACGATGCCGCCGAAAGCGGAAACGGGATCCGTCTCAAGCGCTTTCAGATACACATCGACCAGTTCTCCGGAGAAGGCCGCGGCCCCGCAGGGATTGGCGTGCTTCATGATCACGGCGGCGGGCAGCTTGAAATCGGAGACGGCCTGCCAGGCGGCGTCGCTGTCCATGATATTATTGTACGACAGTTCCTTCCCCTGGATCTGCCTGGCGTTGGAAATGGCCGGAATGGTCGGGTCCGTTTCCCGGTAAAAAACAGCCTTCTGGTGGGGATTTTCTCCATAGCGCAAATCCTGCGCCTTGGCGAACTGCATGGTAAAAGTGTCCGGGAAATCCCGGGTTTCGCCGCCGTAGGGGGCGAGCTTCCCCAGGTAGTTGGAAATGGCGCCGTCGTAACGTGCCGTGGTCTGGAAAGTTTTGACGGCCAGGGCGAAATTGGTCGCCTCGGAGATTTTCCCGCCGGTTTCCTTCATTTCGGCGATGATTTTCCCGTAATCGTCCGGATCGGTGACCACCGTGACGAAGCGGTAGTTCTTGGAGGCGGCCCGGAGCATCGTCGGTCCGCCGATATCGATATTCTCGATGGCGTGATCCAGGGAACAGCCCTCCTGGGCCACGGTCTTTTCAAACTCATAGAGATTGATCACGACCATGTCGATGAGGTCGATGCCGTGTTCTGCCAGGGCTTTCATATGGTTCTCGTTATCCCTTAAGGCCAGAAGTCCCCCGTGGATTTTCGGGTGCAGGGTCTTCAGTCGGCCGTCCATCATCTCCGGGAACCCCGTGTAATCGGAAACGTCGCGTACAGCAAGGCCGCTGTTGCGAATCTGCGCCGCCGTTCCCCCGGTGGAAAGGATCTCGACGTTGAACGCCGCCAGTTCCTTAGCGAAATCAACAATTCCCTGCTTGTCCGTGACACTGATCAGTACCCGCTTGATGGTATTCATGTTCATATGTGCTCTTCTCCTTAAATAAGTCTATATTCCTGTTATTATTTGTAAAGTTGCTTTTACAGTTCCGGGAAGTTCCGGTTCGGGAACGCTTTGCTTTTAACTTCTGATCTGCTCCATGTGCCGTACCCGCTTTTCAATCAGGGCCGCGGTGCCGATGTCGGGGCGATGCGCGACGGGGCCGGTGACGGCTGTTACGGCGTCTTCGGCCATTTTTTCGGCTTCCGCCAGGGTCCCGGCGATACCGACGACGCCGATCGCCCGGGAACTTGTCATATATAAACCATCCTCTTTCTTATCCACGGAAGAATAGTAGAGCCTGGCGTTTCCGACCGCTCCGACTTCGATTTTGGCGGAGCTGGACCGGGTGTCAGGGTGATCCTTCGGGAGCCCGTATCCCTTCGGTACGATGTATTTACAGACGGTGGCCTTGTGGTCGAATTCGACGGGAAGTCTGTCCAGGGTCCCATCGATGACCGCCCGGCACAGATCGACGAAATCCGTTTTCAACAGCGGCAAAATGTTCATGGCCTCAGGGTCGCCGAAACGGGCGTTGTACTCCAGGAGCTTTACGCCGCTTTTGGTGGCCATGAACCCTCCGTACATGACACCCTTGTAGGGTTCCCCCGTTTCTTTGAGAATCGCCTCGGCTACCCGGCGGGTAATGGCCAGGCCTTCGGCGATATCTTCGGGTTTCAGGAACGGTAGCAGGTGGTTGCCGTCCGAGTAGGAACCCATACCGCCCGTGTTAGGTCCTCTGTCGTCAACGAAACGGCGTTTGTGATCCTGCACCGGCGGTGTGGCAATGACCGTCCGTCCGTCGGAGATGCACTGGAGGGAAAATTCCTCACCCTCCATTTTTTCTTCAACCGTCAGGGAGGGGTGTTCCCGGAGGATGTCTTCACACAGGGCCAGGGCTTCGGCTTTGCTTGTAAAGTGATCTCCCTGGACCATGACGCCCTTGCCTCCCGTGAGGCCGTCAGGTTTCAAAACGATTCCGTCCAGCGTTTCCAGAAACCGCTCTACACCGTCCAGGGAAGAGAAACTCTGGAAGCGGGGGTTTCCGGGGATGCCGTACTTGGCGACGAGATTGCGGGTGAAGGCCTTGGAAGTTTCGAGCCGGGCGAGACTCTGGGTCGGCCCGACCGCGGGAATGCCGATGGCCTTGAGTGCGTTCACCACACCTTTATCAAGAGGGTCCTCCGGGCCGATGACGGCGAAATCAATCGACCAGGCCCGGGCTGTGGCGCAGATGTTTTCGAGATCGCCATAGTTGCCGAGCTCAACGGCGGCACAGAGACCGGCGATGCCGGGATTGTTGCTTTTCATGAAGGCATAAAGCCGGGGTTGATAACGGGAACGGATGATTGCCTCGGCCAGGGCATGTTCCCGGGCGCCGTTGCCTATCAAAAGAATGTTCATCGCTTTTCTCCTTGTGAAATATGGGGCCTTGCCTTCCTTGCGATAAGTGATCTACAAACCGTGTGCCGAAAGATGACTTTCGGAAATGAAAACGGGGCTGTCGGATTGTACCATGCTGGATCGTCGAATCAGGGCGCCGGATTGTCGAAAGGAACACAATAAATGTCGCATCCTACATACCGAAAAAGCTGGACGGAGTCAAATGAATTGGTGGCCGCGAACCCATGGTCGCAGCATGTGTTTGTCACCGATTTTAACTTTATCGGGTTGAGTTTCTTTTAAGAATTCCGTATTCTTGACACATTGTCCCTTAACTGATAGAGCCCCGGAAAGAAAAGGATTGGCGCGTGAAAAGGAACAGGATGTTCCCTTGTTTTTGATCAAGCTGAAAAGAAAAGTGAGAACGGGAAGATGGCACAAAAGCGGAGACGGTTTAAAACCCTGATCCTGGCAGCGGGCAAGGGGACCCGCATGGGGTCGGAACTGGCCAAGGTGCTGCATCAAATCCACGGACGTCCGCTTCTGGATTATGTGATCGATGTGGCCAAGGCCGCGGGATCGGAAGAGATTGTGGTCATTGTCGGTCATCAGGGGGAGCTGGTCCGAAAGACCTTTGCGGGCCGGGATTTGATTTTCGTCGAACAACATGAGCAACTGGGTACGGGTCATGCCGTCCTTCAGGCCCGGAATGCCTTTGCTGGCTACGATGGGGATGTGCTCATCCTCTGCGGGGATGTGCCGCTGTTGCCTCCGGAAACGATTGAGCGGTTGCGTGATGAACATGCCGCATCAGGGGCTGTGGTGTCCGTCCTGACCGCGGAGGTGGAAATCCCGTGGGGCTATGGCCGGATCGTCAAAGACGGAGCCGGAACCCTGAAGAAGATCGTCGAAGAACGGGATGCGACGGATGAAGAAAGAGCCCTCAGGGAAATCAATTCCGGTATTTACCTTGCGGCTTCTTCTTTTCTGTTCGCTGCCGTATCCCGGATTGCCAATAACAACAACCAAAGAGAATACTATCTGACTGATATCATTGAAATGGCCAACCGGGAAGGGTTGATGGTTCGAGCCTGTCTGGCGGAGGATGCCCGTTTGGTTATGGGGATCAACACGC
Organism: uncultured Syntrophales bacterium; assembly: GCA_964408155.1. GTDB lineage: Bacteria > Desulfobacterota > Syntrophia > Syntrophales > JAAYKM01 > JAAYKM01. The sequence continues at coordinate 7,119 of CAYOYJ010000020.1, read as the reverse complement.
CGGAAGAATTGCAGCAGGCGGCGGAGTACCGCGCCGCCTTGGAAGGACGGTCAGATTGAAAATCGGTAACTTGAAAAATGATTGCCGTGTTTTGATGGCTCCCATGGCCGGGATTACCAACCTTCCGTTTCGGACCGTTGTTCGGGAATTCGGCTGCGAGCTGGCCTTCACGGAAATGATCAGCGCCATGGGCCTGGTTCAAGGGACCGTTAAAAGTTTCCGCTACCTCGATTCGGGGGCAGCAGATCGGCCACTGGGGGTCCAGCTTTTCGGGGCAGAGCCCCGGGTGCTTGTCGAGGCGGCCAGAATTGTGGCGGGTCATGGGGCGGAGCTGATCGACATCAACATGGGCTGTCCGGTCCGGAAAGTTGTCAGGAACGGCGCCGGGGCGGCCCTGATGAAAAGTCCAGAAAAGATAAGAGAAATACTGGACGCAGTCAGAGGAGCCGTCAAAATTCCTCTGACAGTAAAGCTTCGCGCCGGGTGGAGCAAAAGCACCGTAAATGCGCCGGAAGTAGCCGCCATTGCTGAAGATTGCGGAGTCGATGCCGTGATTGTCCATGGCCGGACGGCCGACCAGGGGTATTCCGGCCCGGCGGACTGGGAAATCATCGGAGCGTTGAAAAGTAGGATTCGGATTCCCGTCATCGGCAATGGTGATCTCCGCACGGGAATGGATGCGGCGAGAATGAAGGAGGTATCCAACTGCGATGCCTTCATGGTCGGACGCGGCGCTCTGGGGCACCCGTGGGTGTTTCAGGAGATCATCGCCGTTCTGGAAGGCGTGGCGCTTCCTCCCCCCTTGTTGCTGAAAGAACGTCGTTCAATCATTGAATCGCATCTGAAAAGGGAGGTTGCCTATATGGGGGAGAAGGCAGGCTATCGCAGTTTCCGCAAACATCTGTTGTGGTATACAAAGGGGCTGCGCGGCGGCGCCCGTTTTCGACATGCCGCATCCACGATGACCTCTCCGGAACGGATGTGGGAGGCCTTTGATTTGTACCTGTCTGAGGAGGGTAAGTAACTGTAATCATGTGGGGAAATAATGCCTTGACTTTTGCATGAGCCGTAGGCATAATCAGTTCGGCGTTGCGACAAAGACGTTCAGATTATTGATAAAGGCGGGGAATCAACGTGGAGATAAAAAAGTTTAATGATCTTGAAGAAAAGATTAGAAATATTGTTTCGGCTTATGCGGAATTAAAGACAAAACATGACAAACTTGAGGAGCAGTTAAAAGGCAAGGATTTAGAATTACAGGAGACTTACAATAAAATAAGGGGATTAAACGAGGAGAGGGATACGATACGGACGAAGGTGGATTCGCTTTTGGATTTGCTTCAGGATATTAATGCGGCTCAATAAAATCTTGAGGTTTTCTTATTGAAGAGAAGCTTTCATATCGAAATACTGGGGCAAAAATTAACGGTATTAAGTGATTCGGATGAGAAGGTTGTAGCTGGGATTGTCCAGTATGTGAACGACAAGGTAGAAGAAATCAGTAAGGGGGGTAACAATCTGAATACCTTGACAATAGCGGTTTTAGCTGCCTTAAATATTGCAGATGAGCTGTTTAAGGCAAAGGGAGAAAACAGTCTGATTGGTAAGCAACTGGAAAGCAGAACCCAGGAACTAATTGACCTGATTGACCGAGTAAATTGCAGTTAAGCTATCCCCTGCGATGCCCGTGATTGACATTCGTTTTTTGAGCCAACACCTTAGAACCGGGAGCCTTTCAGTTTTTGCCGTGTGCATGGCTGCATAAATCCCTTTTCGGGTGGCAGAAAGCCTGACGCGAAGACTTGGGCACCCACGTGGTCCCAAGGTTCAAAAAAGGTGGTTAACACGGCATTGGCGGGGGTTAAATTATCCATCGCCAGCCCTAAGAAAAACATTCCTCACCACGCCGGCAAGGTGTTCCTGTTTTCGTTTCAATTCCACCGATGTTCCATCCGTCTCCTCCAGACAAACCCTGAAGGGAGGTATATAGCTATTGTTAGGTAACGGACTGATTATATTGATTGTTCTTGGATCCATCGCTATCGGTGTGGTCTTGGGGTATCTCTTTCAGGTGAGACTGGCCAAAAAGAAGCTGGAGTCCTCGGAAAATTTGGCTGATCGGATTGTGGATGAAGCGAAGAAGGAAGCAGAAACGATTCGTAAGGAGGCGGTGCTGCAGGCGAAGGAAAATCTCTTCCGGGCCAAGGCGGAGTTTGAGAAGGAAACCAAGGAAAGCAAGACGGAATTCGAAAACCTCGAGAAAAAACTCCGAGCCAAGGAAGAAACGCTCGAAAAGAAGGCGGATTCGCTTGCTCAAAGAGAAGCGGGTCTGGATGGCCGGGAGAAGAGTTTTGCCGGAAAAGAAGCTCAGGTCAATGAAAAGAATGAAAAATTGACACGCCTGATCGAGCAGCAGAAAGAGAATCTTGAAAAAGTCGCCGGCCTTTCCTCGGAGGAGGCCAAAAAGCAGTTGATTCAGGCGATTGAAGGTGACGCCAAGAAAGATGCGGCGGCCTTGGTCCGGAAAATCGAGGAAGAAGCCAAAAATGCGGCAGAGAAAAAATCGCGGGAAATTATCGCCTATGCCGTTCAACGCTATGCCAGCGATCATGTGGCGGAAAATACCGTATCCGTTGTGAGTTTACCCAACGATGAAATGAAGGGCCGTATCATCGGTCGGGAAGGCCGCAACATCCGGGCCATCGAAGCGGCGACGGGTATCGATCTGATTGTGGATGACACGCCGGAGGCGGTGGTTCTTTCCAGCTTCGACCCGATCCGGCGTGAAGTGGCGCGACTTTCCCTGGAGCGACTTATTACCGACGGACGGATTCATCCGGGGCGCATCGAGGATATCGTCAAGAAAGTCCGGACGGAGGTGGATACGATCATCCGTGAGACAGGAGAGCGCACCTCCTTCGATGTCGGCGTCCATGATATTCACCCGGAAATCATCTATCTGCTTGGCAGTCTCAAATATCGCACCAGTTTTTCCCAAAACGTACTGCAGCATTCCGTCGATGTCGCTTACCTGACGGGAATGATGGCAGCGGAGTTGAAAATGAACGTGAAAGAGGCCAAACGTGCCGGCTTACTTCATGACATCGGCAAAGCCGTGGATCATAAAATCGAGGGAACCCATGCGGCCATCGGTGCCGATTACGCCCGGCGTTTCGGTGAAAGCCCCCGGATTGTCCAGGCCATTGCCACGCACCATGACGACGGCCGGACAAACACTCTCCTGGGTGTCCTGGTACAGGCCGCCGATACCCTCTCCGCCGCACGCCCCGGTGCCAGAAGAGAAATGCTGGAATCCTATGTAAAACGTCTTGAAGAACTTGAAACAATAGCGAAATCCTTCAACGGTGTGGATAAATGCTTCGCTATTCAGGCAGGGAGAGAAATCCGAATTCTCGTGGAAAATGAGAAAATATCCGATAATGACGCCGTCATGCTCTGCCGGGATATCATTAAAAAGATTGAGGAAGACTTGACCTACCCCGGTCAGATCAGGGTGACCGTGATTCGGGAAACGCGCGTATCCGACTATGCCAAGTAAACGACGGTAAGCGGAACCCGTTCGGAGATACGGAGTCCATTATGAAAATACTATTTATCGGCGATATTGTAGGTAAGCCGGGAAGGCGGGCGGTGAGGGAACTCCTGTCGGAGATCGTCAAGGATCACGATATCGATTTTATCATCGCCAACTGCGAAAACGCCGCGTCCGGATTTGGTATTACGAAGGATATCGTCGAAGAATTGTTCCGATATGACATCGATGTTTTAACGTCGGGGAATCATATCTGGGATAAGAAAGAAACGGCAGATTTCATCGAAGATTATGAAAATTTACTGCGCCCCGCCAACTATCCCGATATGAACCCCGGCTGGGGGACCGCAGTCCGCTCCGCTGTTTCCGGAGAGCAGGTCGGCGTCATCAATCTCGAGGGCCGTGTGTTCATGCGCCCCCTCGATTGTCCCTTTATCAAAGCCAAAGAAGAAACGGAAAAGCTGAAGGCACGGGCCAAGATCGTCATTGTGGATATCCATGCCGAGGCGACATCCGAGAAAAAGGCCTTAGGCTGGTTTCTAGATGGTCAGGTGACGGCCGTACTGGGGACCCATACGCATGTCCAGACGGCCGATGAAGAAGTACTTCCCGGGGGAACGGCTTATATTACGGATGTCGGTATGACCGGTCCCTTTGATTCGGTCATCGGTATCAAAACGGATTCTATCTTGGAGCGATTTCTGACCCAGGTCCCCAACCGTTTCGATGTAGCCAAAAAAGATATCCGCCTTCAGGGGGTGGTCATTGATGCTGACGAAAAGACGGGGAGAAGCAGGGGGATACAGAGAATAAGCGTTAAGCTGGAAGATCGGCAGGGAGAGTCTTGAATTGAAGAGCGTGTTTGATATTTTGGCGGAGAGAGGGTTTATCGAGCAGATAACGGACGAAAACCTGGTTCGGGATCTGCTGCAGAACGAAAAGGTTACCTGTTACATTGGGTTTGACCCGACGGCAACGAGCCTGCACATCGGGAGCCTTGTCCCCATCATGTCGCTGGCCCACATGCAAAGAGGCGGGCATAAACCGATCGCCCTGGTCGGCGGCGGGACCGCCCTGATCGGCGACCCAAGCGGAAAGACGGAGATGAGGCGGATCCTGACCCGGGATCAGATCAATTATAACGCCCAATGTCTGGGGAAACAACTTTCACACTATCTTGATTTTTCCGACGGCAAGGCCCTGCTCCTCAATAACGCCGACTGGCTCGTCAAATTGAATTACATCGAATTTCTCAGGGATATCGGACGACACTTCAGTGTCAACAAGATGCTGGCCGCGGAAAGTTACCGGATGCGCCTGGAACGGGGACTCAATTTTATCGAATTCAACTACATGCTACTGCAGGCCTACGATTTTCTTCATCTTTTTGATGAGTACGGCTGTGTACTCCAGATGGGTGGTAACGACCAGTGGGGGAACATGCTTGCTGGGAGCGATCTGATCAGAAGGATGAAAGGGAAAAATGCCTTCAGCATGACATTCCCCCTGATCACCACGTCCTCGGGCCACAAGATGGGGAAAACGGAGAAGGGTACGGTCTGGCTTGACGGCACCATGACGTCGCCTTATGATTACTATCAGTACTGGGCCAATACGGAAGATGCCGATGTGGAGCGTTTCCTGGGGCTATTTACCTTTTTGCCCATGGAAGAAATTCGCCAGGTTTGTTCCTTGGAAGGGGCGGAACTGAATATGGCTAAAACGGTTCTCGCCTTTGAGGCCACAAAGGTGACACATGGTGAAGAGGCGGCACTTCTCGCTTGGAAGGCCGCTGTCGAAGCCTTTCATATAAAACCGGTGGCGGAAGCGCTTTTCCCGTCGAGTACTCTTCCCCGGACGGTACCGGACCAGGAGGGGGTCGCTCTTCCTTCCATCCGCAAGTCTAAAGCCGATATGAATCAAGGTATTGCGGCGTTCGAACTGTTCTTTGAGGCCGGGCTTTGCATGACAAAAAGCGAGGCGAGGCGGCTTTTGTCCCAGGGGGGCGGTTACGTTAACAACCGCCAGATCAAGGCCTTCGATGAGAAGATTGTTTGGAATGACCGGGATGAGTATGGGCATATTCGACTAAGGAAAGGAAAAAAGAAATATGTGGCCATCGAGGTTGCGGAAGACTGAAAAAGCAAGAATTTAAAAAGTATCTTTTGTCTTGACAAGATGTAAACACAGTTTAAACTGAGAAAACAAAATCTATTTAGGAGGGCACACTATGAAGGTAACTGTTGGAGCGATACTGGGTGTACGTAGAATGGTGGGCTGGAGCAATTTGGAAATGGTGCTCCCGGAAGGTGCGACAGTAGCGGACTGGTTAAAAGCGATCCAGGTTCCCGGCGTGGGGAATGCATTCGACCTGATGATCATGGATAACGGCAAGGTCAACAGTAAGTATATGATCATGCTTAATAAATTCCGGATCGGCGAGGAAATGCTGGATACGGCGGTCAAGGCGGACGACCGTCTGGTCCTGATGGATTTCCTTCATGTTCCAAGCTTGACTTGTTAAATCTCACTCCGAAACAGTTTTAATTTAATCATAACGCTATCAAGGAAAAACTATAAGAGGAGGACAGAATTATGGCCAAAATGTCGTCGGAAATAAAGGAGCTCATCGAAACCAATAAACTGGCTTTTATCGCCACCGTAGACGCAAATGGGGCTCCCAACGTATCGCCCAAGAGCACGTTCAGCATCATCGATGATGAAACATTCATGTTCGCAGAAATCATGTCCACCCATACCCGCGAGAATCTGCTGAAGAATTCGAAAATTGCGGTATATTTTTTGGATAAGGAGAAGAATCGGGGCTGTCAAATCAAGGGAACAGCCGAAATGCTCAATTCCGGTGAGCTCTTCGCTGAAATGACCGAGGCCCTCAGTTATTTCAGCCGGAAGGCGAATTATGTCGTAAAGATCAAGGTAGAGGATATCTTTCCTTGGCCGCCGAAAACGATTGCCGGCAGTTACCAGGAAATGGCGGGCGGCGGAAATAAATAAATAAACGCCGATCATCCCGATTGGTTTCAATAAAAATTATAGTGCAAAGAGGTGAGTCGATCAATCGATTCACCTCTTTTTATTCATGATGTGGTAAATTCCCTGTCAGGCCCTGCTGCCTCATCATAAAATGTGACCGAAGAGGACGATAGAAGAAGGCCTCCCTGATTTATGTTTGACAGGACTCCCGCATTTCCCTATAATCCAGCGACTTTCAAGGGACTTCTTGAATTTTAACGCGAATTTGCCCTCTTGATCGCAACAAGTTGAGTCGAATTTTCGCAACGTATTGAGACAGAGATGAAATATTGCCAGCGGTTTATTTAATGGATCGGCATCAACCATGATGACAGGTAATCTGGATACGAGCAGAATCGGCATAATCGGCCCCGGACGATGAGGGACGTCTTTTGCGTACAAATTCGGCCGAGACAACAAGCGGGTTACCCTATATTATCATGATCTTGACGTCTGCCGTGAAATCAACAAGGAGCACCTGAATCCCCGCCATTTGACTCAGGACTTGGTGAAGCATCTCGGGAATATCGACA